>CAZJLX010000387.1:0-3150 GCA_964546545.1 uncultured Ignavibacteriaceae bacterium
ATTGGTCCGAAAAAAGACTAGATCACCAAATGTTAAATCGCGCTGATTGACTTTAATTCCGGTTTTAAACTGCTTTGCCGATGTTCGAGGCAGACGTGTCTTGTTAAATTTTTTATAAACTTCCTGCGTAAACTGGCTGCAATCAAGGCCCTTCTCATACTTTGATGTGCCTTTATATGGCCGGCCCAGATAGCTTTGAATCAAACGCCCCAGATTGAGAAGATCGGTTGTCCCGACCCGCCCACCCGTATAATATTTATCCGTAAGATTACTTTTATTCGGACCGGTCTTATTTTCTGAATTCGGATTTTTGGCCTCACCGGTGCGATAACGCGGATATGATTGACATCCGCCAAGAAGTATCAGCAATAACAATGAAATAAAAACCGAACGCACTTAATCCAGCCTCGGGTATATCATATTAAATCTTCTTTTATAATATACTCGGATTAAAATGAGCAGAACAACAATAAAAACCAGATAAGTCGGATAATAATATCCGGCGAGGAGAGTCAAAAGAAAAATCGGGAATTTACAGGTAAAAAGCAATATCCGCTCCGATTTGACAAACATCGACAACACAAGAAGTAAAATCGAAACCAGGGCGATTATTATCAAATATATATGCTTAACCTTATAGACTGCGTACAGCGCCAACAACATCATAATCAATGCCATAGTCAGGATAAAAGTATTTGAACAATAAAACGCGATTGTTTTTTTGCCGACCGCACGATCCCCCTCCCGGTCAGGAATAGTCGTCAATAAATATCCCGCCGAAAGCATCAGAAAGAAAAACAGTACCATATAAAAGTATTCTATTTTAAGAGAGGCTAACAGACCCGGAATCGCCAGCGGCACCAAAAGACCATAGCCGACACCATTGGTCAATAACCCGGCCAGAGGGCGATCCTTAAATCGAAACGGGGGCGCCGAATAACAATAGCCGAGTATCACCAGTATTAAAAAGAGTATACCGGTCTGATAATTATATATAAAGGCGGCGGCAATCGGGATAAACGATACGGCAATATAGGCCGCCGTCATTTCGGTTCGTTTTATAAACCGGCGCTGCAGAAAACCGACTTTATCATTAATCCTGTCTCCCTCGAAATCATATATCTGATTTATAAAATATACCCCGGCCGTCATCAGCGACAGGCCGACCAGGATAAAAAAGGTCTCATAACCGGACGGTCTCGCTCCATAATAAAATTTTTGCATAATAAGATAAACCGACCAGACCGGAAGAATACATATCGGCCGGGCCGCAAAGAAAAAATCTATTATCTTCAATTTAAGCTCCGCTGTGAAGCTTCAGAATATATTTCAGATAAAAATATAATACCGGCGCCGCAAACAGGAGCGAATCGAAACGATCCAGTACGCCGCCATGCCCCGGGATTATCGCCGAGGAATCTTTGATACCGATTGCCCGTTTCCAGCATGATTCGACCAGATCACCCAATTGCCCAATCAAAGATACCAGGATCCCGGCTATAAGCAGTTCAATCAGTGAATATTCGGGAAGTCGCCAGTATTTCAATATCAACGCGACAATTATACCGCCGATCAAACCACCGATGAACCCGGCCACCGTTTTGTTCGGTGACACGGTCGGCGCCAGCTTTCGTTTGCCGAGCGCCTTGCCGACAAACATCGCCAGCGTATCCGATAACCACAACGTCCCGAATAGAAAGAGCAGCCAGTCGCCGCCTTTGTCGGTCAAATTCCGGACATGAAAAATAAAGGGATATAACAAACCGAGATATGCCACGCCCCAGAACAGATTTGTGTTTTTGGCAAACAGTTCGGAGGTCGGCTGATTTTTAACGGCGGTAAATATCCCGATTAAAATAAAGCAGGCAGTCAGAGCCAACATTGATTTTTCAAACGAACATTGAATCGCAAAGATAATCGTAAAATAAAGACCCAATAATGAAATCCAGAAAAATATCGATGACAATTTTATCTTGCCCGCCCTTAAATACTCAATCATACCGATAATCGAAAAAAGCAGAATCATCCCGACCAACGGGTAGCCGCCCAGATAGGAGATATAAATTATAAGCGGCCCGAAAATAAGGGCGACAATAATACGGGTGATCAGATTTTTGCTCAAGCTGTTTCGACCTTTCCGAATCGCCGCTCCCGTTTTTGATACTCAACGATCGCCCGGAACAATTCGAGACGGTTAAAATCGGGCCAGAGCACTTTGGTGATATACAACTCGGTATAACTGGTCTGCCAGAGCAGGAAATTCGACAGACGCATCTCGCCCGAAGCGCGGATCAGAAGATCCGGGTCGGGCATACCGGCCGTGTACAGATAATCCGAAATCAATTCTTCATTAATTTCGCCGGTTTCAATCAGACCGGAGCGAGCCGCCATGGCAATCGCCCGAACGGCATCGATAATCTCTGTCCGCCCGCCATAATTAAGTGCCAGATTCAACACCAGACCATCATTTTTGCGTGTTTTATCAACCGCATAGGCGAGCACCTTGCGGCGCGATAAAGACAACTGATTGATACGCCCGGTGGTTATCAATTTGACATTGTTTTTGTTTAATTCATCTATTTCCCGACGGGTTGTTTTAGTCAGAAGTTTCATCAGTGCCGTAACCTCTTCGCGGGGACGTTTCCAGTTCTCGACCGAAAAAGTATATAAAGTCAAATATTTAATACCGATTTCGGCCGAGGCCCGTACCACCCGACGGACCGCCTCAACACCCGCCTCATGTCCGGCGGTTCGGGGCAGATCGCGTTTTTTGGCCCAGCGACCGTTGCCGTCCATAATTACAGCGATATGGACCGGCAGACGTTCGCTGTCGATTTGATTCTTTAACCGGTCGGCTTGTTTGCTGTTTTCCATCATTATACCAATTATAGATTTATAGAGACATCAGGGCAAGCTATTTATGATTTGCGGACATTATAATTATCAAAATGTAATATATGCTGAATGTATTTTTGCCCCATAAAACGTTTTTCCATTGACTTATTCTCATATAAGAGCGGCCGAATATATCCATCCTTATAATCGAAAAAATAACTTTTCGAAAGGCGCATCGACTCTTTATAAAACGGGTAATGGATAAACAGCGAGACCGGTTCGAATGTATTACGATTTATATTTATAAAACCGGTT
>CAZJLX010000388.1:0-3143 GCA_964546545.1 uncultured Ignavibacteriaceae bacterium
AACGATGGTATCGTTATTGCCATCGTATTGCGAATAATCAATGGCCGTATCGAGTTCGATCAAAATATCCTCAAAGTCACCGTATGAAAAATAAGGGCTATATGTTCCGGCGTTGTACCAGCCATAAATGTCGCCGGTTACCGTTACCTTATCGTAGGATACTTCGTTGAAATAATCGGAGATAGAACCGGTCGGATTGATTCCCTCAGAGAAAAAGAAATCCTCGAATGTCTCTTTGGAATAGGTTGCCGGACGGTCGTTCCATTCAATCAAAATAACAAGAAGTTTCAGCGTGTCACCGTCAAAGCGAATTTTCGTCATATCGGCTTTTTCCTGAAGAGTTAAAGTCGAGGGAGGAATCGGTCCGAAATATTTTTCCATGTATTCCTCAGGTACATCATAAATAATCGCTTTCGACAGATCGCCTGCCTGCGCGGTAATTATCGATATCAGGACGATAAAGATAATTTGTGTTAGCCTTAGCCGTGTCTTCATTTTTTAGCCCTTCCTATGATGTTACGGACATAATGGCGGTTCTCCGCCTTTATAGAGGTAATTAATTAAATATGTAATATCGAAAATATTTACCGTACCGTCATCGTTGACATCGGCCGCCTCCATCGGATCTGGCGCGGGGCCGCCTTTGTAAAGGTACGAAATCAGAGAAGTAATATCGAAGATATTAACGTCACCATCGCTGTTGGCATCGCCGCAGATAAAATCGCAGGCATCGCCGATGTCGTCGCCATCACTGTCGATCTGATCCGGATTATAGACCGTCAGGCAGTTATCGCAGCTATCGCCGACCAGGTCATTATCGATATCTTCCTGAGCAGGATTAAAAACTGCGGGACAGTTATCGCAGGAATCACCGACATTATCACCATCGGTATTTATCTGTTCGGGATTGTACGTATTGACGCAATTGTCGCAGCTATCACCGATAAAATCGCCATCGCTGTCCAATTGAGATGTATTGTAAATTGTAATACAATTATCGCAGGAATCACCTATTAAATCGGAGTCGAAATCTTCCTGCTCCGGATTATAAAAATCGGGACAGTTATCGCAGACATCGGCGATTTCATCACCATCCGAATCGGGTCCGATACATTCCAGATTGATTTTAAACATCGACCGACCGTGGGTTCCCGCCACCAGTGTTCGCGTTGATTCATCGAGCGCCAGGTCGTGCACCGGTACCGGCGGCAGTCCGGTTCCGAGCGGATACCAGGTTCCGCCCAGATTGTCTGTATAATAGACGCCGACATCGGAAGCGACATATAATGTCGAATCATCGGCAGGATCAGCCAGAACATCATTTAGCGGCGCGTCGGGCAGATTACCGTGAATCGCATTCCAGTTCAAACCATTATTGGTCGACCGGTAAATACGGGGAAGAAAATCGGATTCGCGGTAGCCTGAAAAAGTAACATAAAGTTTCCCGATTTTAAAAGGATCGGCGGTTACCCGGGTTACCCAATAATCGGGGAGCGAATCGGAAATATTAAACCATAAATTACCGCCGTCGGTTGTCATCCAGACATTGCCATCGTCGGTACCGACATAAATATAAGAGCTGTTTAAAGGTGAAATATCAATGGTTGTGATGGTTCCGTAGGTCAGGCTACCGGTTCCGGGACCATTGGTCAAATCGCCGCTGATATCGGTCCAGGTTCCGGTGCCGTCATCGCTTTTATATAGCCGATTGGAACCGTAGTACAGGACATTATGATCCGCGGGGTCCATGACAACCGGCGTACACCAATTGTGGCGGTCACTGTTATAATCCATATCGCCGAGGGCATAATAAAAATAATAACCGCCATCGGTTGCTTTATATAAATTGCCCCACTGATACTCGGCATAGATTGTATTGGGATTGACATGATCCACGATACAATAGAATCCATCGCCTCCGAAAACCTGTTCCCAGTCATCGGTGCCGCCGGTCATAGTCCGCATCGAGCCGTTATCCTGCGTCCCGCCATATAACCGGACCGGATTGTGGGGATCTATGCTGATAGCGTAAAATTGCGTGTTGGGCATATTGTACGATGTTGACCAGCTATTGCCCAAATCGGTACTGATATTCAGGCCGCCGTCGCAGCCGTTATATAACAGGCCGGTTATGGTCGGATGGATATACAGGGCATGATGATCGACATGAATATAGTTATCGGCGTCGATCCAGCTATTGCCGCCATTAGTGCTTCGGTACTGCTGAACGCCCAAAACAAAAACAGTATCCGGGCGTCCCGGAGATACCCGGATCTGACCGAAATACCATCCGAAACTGCTGTAAAGGTTGGTAAGAGCACCGTCACTGCAGCGGGCCCAGTTATCCCCGAGGTCACTGCTTTTATAGACGCCCATAAAATAGCCGGGGTGGTTGGCATAAATGGCATAACAGGTTTCTGATTCGGGATCAATTGTCAGACCGATTCGGCCGATCGTATCCGCCTGGGCCGGCAATCCGCTGGTCATACGAGTCCAGTTTTCGCCGAAATCGATTGATTTAAAAATACCGCTCTGAAAGCCCCCGGCCTGTCGCTCGGTCGGAAGCCGCCAGCGGTACCACATCGCCGCCAGGAGTGTCCCGGTCGAGGGATGAATTGCAATATCGATACATCCGGTCGTATCATCGATATAAAGCATCTGTTCCCAGTTATCACCGCCGTCGATTGAACGGTAAACGCCTCGCTCCGGATTCATGCCGAACAGCCGCCCGGCCACCGCGACGTACATCGTATCAGGCCGCAGCGGATCGATTACGATGCGGCCGATTTTATAACTTTTCGGCAAACCAATATTGGACCAGCTACTGCCGCCGTTAATACTTCTGTAGATTCCCAAACCCTCGTATGTATCACCGGAAGCGTTGGCTTCACCGGTCCCGACGTATATTATATCCGGATTATCGGGATGAATAGCCAAAGCGCCGATCGATTGGACCCCCTCATCATCAAAAATGGCGCTCCAGTCTGCGCCGCCGTCGACCGATTTAAAGATACCACCCGCCGCCGCCCCGGCAAATATTGTCTCGGGATAATCGGGGTGCACCGCTATATCGGTAATACGACCCGGAATATTGGTCGGCCCGGCTTATTCATATCCGAAGCGATTTTTGCCAGAAATCTCAG
>CAZJLX010000389.1:0-3143 GCA_964546545.1 uncultured Ignavibacteriaceae bacterium
TTTTCCGAGGCGCGAAAATCGGGCATATCCATGCCGATGTCGGCCATCAGGACACCGACCAGCGAGACATTGGGGAAATCGATTCCTTTGGTGACCATCTGCGTTCCCAAAAGCATGTTGTACCTACCGGCCGCGAATTCGGAAAGCACCTGATAAGTTTTTTCGCGACCGCCGGCCGAATCGGAATCGAGCCGAACCAGGCGCGCCTGCTCGAATATCTCGCCGATTTTCTCCTCGATTTTCTGCGTGCCGGTTCCGATATAAAGAAATTTCTCGCCGCCGCATTGACTGCAACTGTTATATCCGGCCGAGATATAACCGCAGAAATGGCACATCAGGCGATGTCCCGATTTGTGATAGGTTAGCGAAATTCGGCAGTGCGGGCACTCGGGCGTATAACCGCAGTCGGTACATTTGATACGCGGGGAAAATCCGCGACGATTCAGATAAAGAATGACCTGCTCATTATTATCCAGCGATTGAACGATTCGCTTTTTCATCGTGGCCGTAAAAAACATGCTGTCGGACCCGGTATGTTCTTGTTTAAGATCGACCATCTGTACCAGCGGGATTTCGGCCTTTTCCGGACGATGGGTCAGTTTCAGCAGGTCGTATCGTCCCGATTGAGCATTATAAAAAGATTCCAGAGAGGGTGTCGCCGAACCGAGGATTATCGGAATATTGGCTTTTTTCGCGCGCATGACGGCGGCGTCGCGACCCTGAAAGCGGGGGGAGGGATCATCCTGTTTGTATGATTCATCATGCTCTTCATCGACAATTATCAGGCCGATATTTTCGAGCGGAGCGAATAGCGCGGAGCGGGCGCCGATGACGATTTTGTACCGTCCGTTTTTTATATTCTGCCAGATAAGCAGCCGTTCTTTGGCTCTCAGACCGGAGTGCATCAGCGCCACTTCGATACCGAAAAAACTCTTAAAATACGACAGCAGTGTTCCGGCAAGGGCGATTTCGGGGACAAGGATGAGAACCGATTTATTCCGTTTGAGAATCTCTTTGGCGATATGGCAATAGACCAGCGTTTTGCCCGAACCTGTGATACCATACAATAAGGTTGCTTTAAATAAATCGAGATTTTGGCCAATTGTCTCGATGACGACTTTTTGTTCTTCGTTAGGTCTGATTTTGTCGATTTCCGGACGGGGTTTGATATATGAAAAAAGATCGGGTAGACCATAAACCGGGAGGATGCTTCCGGTTTGGAGCAGTTTGTTGAATCGATAGGCTGAGACACCGGAATCTATAATTTCCTTTTTCTGCCAGAGTTTTTGTTGGGGATGAAGGTCAGATAATTTTGGCGCAATCTCGTTCTTGTCGGCAGCCTGTACGATTTGATATCCGATACAGATTGAATCGTAAGGTTCCTTGGAATTTATCCAGTTCGGTTTGAGAACTGAACCTTTTATCAGCTCATCGAGCAGACCGGGATATTCCTGTTCGATCGTTTTGACTTGCTGAGGAGAAATAATACTTTTGGATTTTAGTAAATCAGCGAGTTTATCCGGAATTTGATTATTGCCAACTGTCCTTTGGTAATTTTCTCCCAAAGTATAGGATGGTTTTTTTGTCTTTCTTAATTGAGGCGGCAGGGCGGCATTAAAAACGTCGCCCGGATTGGCCAGATAGTAGGTCGAAATCCAGAGAAGAAACGAAAAAAGTTCCGGGGAGAATAAAGGCCGCGGATCGAGAATCTCTTTTACTGCTCTCAGTCCTTTGGGCGGTTTTTGATGGCTATATTCAAGGAAATAACCGGTAACGTATCTTTTACCCAGCGGGACAATACAGCGTTGTCCGGGCTGCAATATGTCTGCCGCCGGTTGAGGCGACTGATAAGTAAAATATTTGGCCGCAGTGCCCGGTATGGCAATATTTAAAAGCTTTTGTGACATAGGCGAAAAAAAACGGCAGGCCAAATTTGGCCTGCCGATACCTGCATATAATCAATTTTATAGTTTATCCAGTTCGGCGGCCTTATCATGAGCCTTTTTGGCCTTTTGGGGGCTGCCGGCCGATTCATATAAATCGCCGAGAATTTTCCAGATTTCAGAATCACCCGGATCAATTTCGACCCCTTTTTCGAAGGCCATAATGGCATCATCAAATTTGGCCAGCCTGATATAAGTATCGCCCAGATTGATCCAATGGTCTTTAATGGATGGCTCAAGTTCAGATAACTTTTTAAATCCAACTTCGGCCTTATCAAATTGGCCGATAATAAGCATAATCACAGAATACTGTTCAAGGGCGATAGTATTCTCCGGATCTGTCTGAAGTCCTTTGGCGAAATAGGTGGCGGATGAATCGAGCATGGCATCGCGAGTTTTCATCAACTGTTTAGCTTTTTCATTTTCGCCGTTTGACTGGGCCGTCCGAATCTCTTCGGAATTGACCTGAGATTCATGGAGGTAGTATTGACCCAGATCAAAATTAACGATGGCATTTTCAGGATCAACAATAACAGCTCGCCTATTATAAGCCAACGCTGAATCAAACATCTGTAGGTTATTATAACAAATGGCCACATTCATAAGCGTACTAAAATCGTCGGGAGCAATTTCGAGAAGTTTTTTAAAATATTTAATCGAGTTATCCCAGTCTGGCTTCTGAATATAAGCATAGGCTATATTTTGGATTATACCAATAGAATCAGGCACGATTTCCATTGCTTTGATAAACCAGGCCGCCGAGGAATCATACATCTTTTGTCGATCAAAAGCAATTCCGGCCCCTTCATAGGCCCGGTAATCGGTCGGATCAGTGGCGATGGCCGCCCGGAAATGGAGAATGCTTGAATCAACAGCCGCCTTAAGTGCTGCCTTCGCTTCCGCTTTCGTCGAGTCATCGGTCGCATTTTTTATATTCGGAAGAAGTTCGGAATCCATTTTTGACACAAAGCGGACCCCGGAGTTATAAGAATCTTTCCAGTAAAAAGTGGCGATCGAGTCGGTTATCGGGATGAATTTGTCACACTCTTTTTTGTATTTATTTTTTACATCCTTACTGCCACAACTTAAAACCAGCGAGTCATGGTTGGCCGACATTTTGGCCAGGAATTCGATTTTTTCATTAAGATCGTATGCTTTATTGGCAAATTCGCCAAGGATAGTACTACGGATGAAATATGC
>CAZJLX010000390.1:0-2813 GCA_964546545.1 uncultured Ignavibacteriaceae bacterium
CCTTTTTGATATAATCAAGGAATTGCCCGAATCGGAACTGACTTTTGAGGGAACCGCGGCACGAGTCGAGATTAAAGTCCCTAACGGATCATATAAAATTGCCTGTGCTTCGGTCGAGGATTTTCCAAAACTGCCGGCGGTAAATGTAAAAAAGCAGATAAAGATTAGCGGCGAAGAGTTGGTTCAAATGATCAAACGGACAACTTTTGCCTGTTCTTATGATGAAACTCGCCCGGCGCTTAATGGTGTACTCTGGTCGACCAAAGGTGACTCTATGGTTATGGTTGCCACTGATGGACATCGACTGGCGAAAGTTGCTCTGGATAACACAAAATTAAAGGGTGTTTCGGACGATATTATTATACCGCCCAAGGTTTTAAATATAATCCCCAAATTTATCAGCGAATCGGACGGTGAGATTGGAGTTATTTTTGGCGAGAATAATATTATTTTCAATCTCGGTGATATTATTCTGACTTCAAGATTAATCGAGGGGCCATATCCGAACTATGAACAGGTGATTCCAAACGAGAGCGATAAAAGGATGACTATATCTAAAAATGATCTGGGCGGAGCGGTAAGACGAGTATCTATTCTGTCCAATTCGCTGACGCACCAGGTTAAATTTTCACTTAAAAACAACTCTCTTATGATATCAACCACCAATGCCGATGTCGGCGGCGAGGGCAAGGAAGCGATACCATGCGAGTATGTCGGTGAAGCGGTCGAGTTGGGTTATAACGCCAATTATATTGGCGATATTTTGAATAAATTCGATGGTGACGAAGTTGTATTTGAATTAATAAATTCGGTTTCGGCCGGAATCGTCTATTCGCCGACAATCCCTAAAGAGCGGTATCTTTGCCTGATAATGCCCCTGCGGCTGGCCGACTGAGGGCGGTCAAGCCTGTATGATTTTTATTTTAGGCTATTCTTCGGCCCGGTTTGCAAAATAGTCACCTGATATGAATTTAATCCGTCTTTTTATTTCAGATTTCAGAAATTTCAATAAGAGCGAGCTTGAATTTTCGGATAATATCAATGTCCTTTACGGCAAAAATGGTTCAGGAAAAACGAATATTCTTGAAGCGATTTTTGTTCTACTTCTGTCGAGGTCACCTCGAGGTGCCACAGATGCGGTAATGATCAACGAAAATTCTGATTTTTATCGTCTGGAGGGCGAAGTCAATACGGATACCGGGACATACAACCTAGCGATTGGCTGTCAGCGTGGAGGGCGAAAAAAAATCTCTATCGATAAATTGCCTGTTAAAGCGGGCGAGCTGTTTGAGTCTTTTACGGCGGTATCGGCGGCTCCGGAGGATATTGATCTGGCGGCCGGACCACCCTCAAAAAGAAGAGATTTTATTAATATCTATCTGTCGCAGGCCTCGGCGAAATATATCTCCAATCTGTCTGATTATATGAAATCACTGGCACAAAAAAACGCTTTTCTAAAGCAGCAAAATCAAATTTCTGAGACTCCATATGATGATCTGCTGATAAAGTACGGTGTCGAGATTATACTGGCCCGGAGAGATTTTTTGGAACGACTATCCGAAAAAACAGCTCTTTTTTATGAAAAAATATCGGGTGGTGACAGTCTGTCGCTTAATTATAAATCATCGGTTGGCTTTGAGATGGGTGCGACGGCCGAGGAAATAGCCAATAATTTCCGCGAAAAATTAAATCGCTATCGAGAGCGGGAACGAATTATGCAAAGCTCGATGGTTGGCCCGCATCGCGATGAAATCGAAATATTAATCGGTGATTATCCGGCCCGAACGCATGCTTCGCAGGGGGAATTAAGAACTGCGGCCATTTCTCTTAAGCTGGCTGTTTTTGAATATCTTAAAGCGGTGCGAAAAATCAGGCCTATTTTGCTTCTGGATGAAATATTCGCGGAACTGGATGTTAATCGCCAGGAGATGCTGGTCGATCTTTTTGGTGATTTTGGTCAGCTTTTTTTAACCTCGGCCTCACATCTACCCCGGACTTTATCCGGTAATGGGAAAAAATATAAAATCGAAAACGGGGCTGTTTTTCCGGTATAGAAAGACTATATTTAACTTATGCCCTCCTTGAATGTCATTTCGGTAAGCAAATCTTTTTCAGACAGAAAAATCCTCGATAATGTTTCGGTTGAAATAGCCGAGGGTGAACTGCTGGTCGTGCTTGGTCCGTCGGGATGCGGCAAAACGACACTTCTGCGGCTGATTGCCGGTCTGGAGCAGGTCGAGAGCGGTGAAATCAGAATTGGCAGTCAACGAATCGATAAACTTCCGCCCCGCAAACGCAATGTGGCGCTTGTTTTTCAAAACTATGCGCTTTATCCGCACATGACCGTCGAGCAGAATCTTGCCTTTCCGTTAAAAGTGGCGAAATTGTCGCGGAAAAAAATTCATGAAGGAGTAACCAATACGGCGACTATGCTCGGTCTGTCCGACCGGCTGAATGATTATCCGTCGCAGCTATCCGGTGGTCAGCGACAGCGGGTGGCACTCGGCCGGGCGATTATCCGTCAACCGGACTTGTTTCTGCTCGATGAGCCGCTTTCCAATCTTGATGCTGACCTGCGTGTGCGGATGCGGCGTGAGATTGTTGAACTGCAGAAAAGGCTGGGTGTGACAACGGTGCATGTGACCCATGACCAGGGTGAAGCATTAACGATGGCGGACCGGATTATGATATTAAACGACGGTCGGGTGCATCAGATTGGACCGGTCGATGATATATATAATAAGCCGGCCGACCTGTTTGTCGCCGGCTTTGTCGGGACGCCGAAAATAAATCTGTTTGAGGCGTCGCTTGAA
>CAZJLX010000390.1:2823-3141 GCA_964546545.1 uncultured Ignavibacteriaceae bacterium
CATCTCGAAAGTATATATCCCCGGCAGTTATGTCGGTCGTGACCTTGTGATCGGTATTCGTCCCGAAGATGTTTTTCTTGCACCGGATGGTAAGTACAATGCGCCGGTGAAAAACGTCGAATATCTGGGGGATCATGCGGTTATCTCGCTGACTTATCTTAATCGGCAGATTGTTCTTATTTCCAAGCCGGGTTCATGTTCGGTCGGTGACGATGTCCGTTTCGATATCCGTTTGGAAAAACTTCATTTTTTTGATAAATCATCTGGCGTGAATCTGGTGAAATGAGTTATTAGCGGTTTTTTTTAATCATATCACAT
>CAZJLX010000391.1:0-3138 GCA_964546545.1 uncultured Ignavibacteriaceae bacterium
TATTTGATGGAGAATGAAGAATACAGCATTCTTTTTTACGAGAGTCGTCCGATTTCGGTCAATCTTCCGGCATCGGTTATTCTTGAGGTGACTCAAACCGAACCAGCTGTCAAAGGTGATACCGTTACCAATGTCATGAAACCGGCTCAGGTAGAAACCGGTTATGAAGTTAAGGTACCGATGTTTGTCAAGGTGGGGGACAAGATAAAAATTGACACGCGAACCGGCGAGTATATTGAACGGGCCAACTGAGATTTCTCAGGCCGACCGGATTCTGGGTGTCGATGAATCCGGCAAAGGTGATTTTCTCGGGCCGCTGGTTATCGCGGGGGTCCTCATCGATAGAGCCGGATCAAAGCAGCTGGCCGAATTTAATGTTCGTGATTCAAAAAAGATCTCCGACAAACGGATTTTTGAACTGGCCGATATTATCAAAGATAAATGTATTCATTCGATTGTTGTCATCGGCCCCGAAAAGTACAATCAATTATATCAGCGTATTAATAATCTGAATAAACTGCTGGCGTGGGGGCATAGCCGGGTGATTGAAAATGTCGCGGAAAATAATGCCATCGATTTGGCCGTTTCCGATAAATTCGGCAAAACCGACCTAATCGAACAGGCATTGATGAAAAAGGGTCGCAAAGTAAAATTACTTCAGCAGGTGCGGGCCGAATCGGTGATGGCAGTTGCGGCCGGTTCGATTCTGGCCCGGGCCGGTTTTATTCGGTATATGGCCAAACTCTCGCGGTTGTATAATGTGACATTGCCCAAAGGGGCCGGAGCGCCGGTGGATGATTTCGCACGCAAGTTTGTCGCCAAATTCGGTCGCGAGGAACTGGCCAAAATCTGCAAGCTGCATTTTAAAAACTATCGTCGAGTGATAGGGTGAATTTTCGGGCTGTTGAAAAAAAACTGTTACAGGATAATCTTTCCGGTTCATCGGAAATCCTCAACAATACAATTCAATATAATATTCTCCGTTTGAAAGAGAAGAATCTGAATCGGCAGGCCATAACGCATCTGGTTGAGTTTAATGAAAAACTGATTAACCGGTTTTCATCGATGAGTAAAGTTGTCTACGGTTGCCGGAAGCTGAGCAGGATCATAAAATCATATAGTCATAAAAAGAATAATTTGTCGGAAGTCTTGCGGTTTATTGATATTTTTTCGGAGGAACTTAGGACGGCCGATGCGAAAATCATATTCAATTGCCGCAAGCTGTTTGAGCAAAAAGTTGCGATCGTTACTTATAGTAATTCCGGCGTGGTTAAAAAAGTTTTGGCCGCATACCGGAAAAAAATTAAAAGCGTAATACTTTCCGAGGCACGGCCGGCCGGTGAGGGTGTTTTTATGGCCGAATATCTGTCCGGAATCGGCATTAAAGTAAATCTCTGCGTCGATATGTTACTGCCGCAGCTGATGACTTCGGCGGATTATCTGATAGTTGGTGCTGACAGAGTTGGTCCGGATAAATTCGTAAATAAAATCGGCACCTCGCTGCTGTTAAATAAAGCGAAGCAACTATCCATGAAAAGATTTGTTCTATGTGAATCGCTTAAATTCAGCCGAAATGATCCTCGCCCGAACAAGTATGATATACATCCCGCAGCAGAAATAATGGACAAACAGGTCAACTCAAATATTGAAATCATAAATAACTATTTTGAAATAATTTCGAACCGGCTGGTTAGTAGATTTATAACAAATTCGACCGCTCTTACTCCCGCGGCACTCGGTCGCCTGATTAAAAAAATATAAAAAACCGGACCTTAATAGCGACCCGGTTTTTCGCCTTATAGCTAAATGCAGAGGAACTTTAGGGAGCACTTGCAATTCTGGTCCCGATAATCATACCGGTCGGATAAGATACGCTGTCCACCGCAATCGCATACCTGACCAGCCCGACTTTGGGCGCGTACCAATATTGATTCGATGACACAGTTGTGCTGTTGATTACTTTCAGACAGTTTTTATAGTTTCCCAAATCGCCAAGATTAAGATCTTCGATGGCTGTAATGATGAATTTATTATCGCCATAAGTGGGATATGTTTTGGCCGAACCTCCATTATCGCCGCCGCCATAAGGATCATAACCGTCACCGGGGATACCATTGTTATTATTGTTTTCGTCATTGCCATAGCCAAGATTCAAAATGGTGGCCGAATCCATAAGCCTTTTCGAAGACGAATATCGCTTCCAGTTTTTGCCGACTTCAAACGGCGTTTGAAGAATTACTTCGGGATAAGAGTATAAATTATCATAATAAGCCAGGACATTGCCGTCAAAACAGATAAAACCGGTATCTGCAAAAAGAGAGTACCCAGGAATATAACCAAGCCAGGGGTAAACTATTTCCGAACCACCGACATCAATTTGCCCACCGACGACATATCTTTGATAAGTTGTATCACCGGTGGAATGATTGATAATCTGGTAGTCGAAGACATCGCCGGAATTAAGCGGGAAATATTCGACCAAAGCCGCTGAGGCGACATTGCCGGACGTGTCCGGAGCGGTTGGTGTCTTTGAGCATCCAAACCAGATAACCGATACGACCAGCAGAACAGATACCGCGGCCAGTTTCAGATAGAGCCTGTTTTTACCTCTTTTTACACTCATTCTCATTTAACCTCCCTCTACATAAGCGAGTCTTGAAGTTGTTTTAGTCAATTGAGGTTTATACTTTGCAACTGGAGTGCCAACCATACCTGTTCTTGCAACCAGCTGCGGCACAATATGATATTGGGATACTTGCCGGGCTGCGGCTGTCCGCAATAAAAAAATACATGGGGGTTACCCCACTGATATTGGAGGATATCCCAGTTCGTATTTTATGGACGCTAATGAAACCATCTGCGGTTGCCGACCCTTACTAATAAGGATAAGTAGATTCGGATCAAATGGCTAATATTGGAGTTAGACCATGTCACAATTAATAATTGATTCCTTTTTTGCTTCAATTTTTATATTACTATTTATTTTTCTTATCAGAATCAGGGATCGCGTATTTGTTAATAATCAGGAAAGTATGAAGTACACTATATCCGGACTTTTTATTTTATTCCTCACTTCAATGCTAAGAATATTTGAGCATCAGGGAATGTTTTCCAGTATGCCATTTTTGTCGGAAAGTC
>CAZJLX010000392.1:0-3137 GCA_964546545.1 uncultured Ignavibacteriaceae bacterium
GAAAAGGCCGGTTATCCGGTGCTGATTAAAGCGGCGGCCGGAGGCGGCGGCAAAGGTATGCGGGTGGTGAAAGATGCGGCCGATTTGCAGTCATCGGTCGAGGCGGCCAAACGTGAGGCCAAAAACGCCTTCGGTGATGATACCGTTTACCTTGAAAAATATATCGAAAATCCGCGCCATATCGAAGTGCAGGTTCTCGCTGATAATTTCGGCAACACGGTACATCTTTTTGAACGGGAATGTTCGATTCAGAGAAGGCATCAGAAAATTATCGAGGAAACGCCCTCGACTGCTTTAGACGATGAAACCCGAAAGAAAATGGGTGAGGCGGCGGTCAAGGTTGCGCAGGCGGCTGATTATCGTAATGCCGGAACGGTTGAGTTTTTATTGGATAAAAACGGTAAATTCTATTTTCTGGAGATGAATACCCGGATTCAGGTGGAACATCCGATAACCGAGATGGTTACCGGGGTCGATCTGGTTGTCGAGCAGATTCGCATCGCGGCCGGGCTGAAAATATCCGACTATGTCTTTAATGCCGGGCAACGCGGTCATGCGATTGAGTGCCGTATTTATGCCGAAGATGGCGAAAACAACTTTTTCCCCTCATCGGGGAATATCTTGTACTATCGGGAACCGGTCGGGCCGGGTATCAGAGTAGACAGCGGCATAACCGGCAACTCGGCGGTCGGGGTCGAGTATGATCCGATTTTGGCCAAACTTATCGTTCACGCACCGACCCGTGAACTGGCTATTACCAAAATGATAAATGCTCTGAAAGATTATAAAATTCTCGGGATTAAAACCTCGCGGCGATTTATGATTGATGTTCTGGAACATCCACAGTTTATATCCGGTGCCACCTATACCGATTTTATCGAAACGAATATGGCCGACCGCAAAGTTGATCTCGAAGCGGTCTTGAACAAGGCGGCGGCTGTCTCCACCGCGGCGACGATGAAATCTGTTAGACCGGCAGCCGGAACCGGGCAGGTAGTGGCTTCCTCACCCTGGCAGACAATCGGCCCCTGGGAAATCGGCCAAAGGATAAGCAAATGATAAATCAATTCCAGTATCAGGATACAGAGATAGAAACTATCAGCGAACCGGGCAAAGACTTTATCGATGTTACCATTGAGAGAACCAAATATCGTATTACGGAAATATCAGATTCGATTTATGAAGTCGAATCGGACGGAAACCGTCAGCGGATTTGCTGTGTTGTCAAAGATAATAAATCATATCTCGATATCGACGGTCTGCTTCTGGAATTGACGATTCCCTCCGATGATGGCGGGAACGCCTCCGGCGCCGCCGGTCTGACCGGCGAGAAGGATAAGATTTTTGCCCCGATGCCGGGCAAGGTGGTCAAGCTGCTGGTGACCGAGGGCGATGAAGTCAAAGAAAAACAGCCGATGGTCATAGTCGAGGCGATGAAAATGGAGCATCAGGTCAATGCGCTGGCCGCCGGTAAGGTCAAAAAGATAAATTTCGCCGATGGTGATCAGGTCGATACCGAAACCCCGATAATCGAACTGGATATTGAATAGAACGATTATGATTAAGCATGGTTCTTCTCACGGATTGGCGATCCTGATATGTACTATACTATCCGGTCTGCTGGTAAAGCTGCTTGCCGATCTTTTCCCGACCCTTCATAAAAAGGCAAGCGTCTATTTTTCCGAATTAGCTATAGATTGGAAACTCCCGCTTGAACCCGGCCTTATCGCCACGCTGATAATTGCCGTTGTTCTGGGGGTGCTATGGGGCATTGCTTTTAAGTTCACTTTTAAGAATTAAAGCTGTAAATTCTTCGGCCGTCAGGTCACGCCCTCGCCTACGACTCGGCCAAGACCTGATGGAACAAGTGAATTATTATATATCTATCTTATTTATTTCTGGTTCCCATAAGCCATTGTGTTCAATTTTCAAATATAGAGTGTCGCTTCTGGCATTATCCGCAATGGCTATTATTTCAAATATATAGGTTCCGTCCCCAACCGACTTTACAGTCCCGGCAGGTATTGGGGAAGTACATATAAATAATTCCGTCTTGTTTTCTATCATATATGAAAGATCTATCCGGCCGATTTCCTTAGGCAAGAGATCTATTAGTTCCCGACCCAATGTATGCGCCCATTGTAATGGCAATTTTGCATTGAAGTCTTTTATTTTTTGCATATTACCTTTTATATCTATTTTATAAATTGCATTTAAAAATGATTTGCAATTTCTAAATATGGAATTTGAATCATTCCTTGCCAGACAATGTATCCAGTACATCGGGGTTTGTGTCCTGATATCAGTGGCTTTATGGAAAGTCTCATTTTGATTGAATAAAAGTTTAATTTGGGGGGCGAAATATTTTTTACGTATCCAATTGTAAAAGCCATATATGCCGCCAACAACACCAAAGATTAGGACAATTACACCAAGAATTCTCGCTGCAAAGTCAATTGAAGGTATAATTTCTTCAAGCACTTATTAACACCAAGTTTTAATTAAAGAACAATAAGATTAATATACAGATTTTATTTTAAACAAGTTAGGGTTATGATTATTTTATGCAAAAAACCAATGAAAAAAGGCAGACAATTTGTCTGCCTTTTTCAATAAATCTAAATATAAATCGTGGCTAATATCCGACCACATTTATTGTAATTCCAAAGGCCAGAATATCGGCCGAATACTTGTAATCGATGTCATCGAATTCCGGTTTGCCCCAAAGAACCGATGCCTCCAAAAACCAACTGGGACGAAACTCCCAGCCGACTCCGCCGGCAACTCCCAGCCCTGTCCAAAAATCGCGATCTTCAAAAGGATAGGCCCAGCCTGATAATCCGACTCCGAGGGATACAAAAAGAGAGGGCGATTTGGGTTTGAAAAAGTATGTTATGCCGAGTCCGCCAACACCGGTGGCTACTGTAATATCCTCGGAACGGCTGGTCGTATCTATCAGCAGAGTGTCGGTTCTTCCGGTCCAGGCAACTTTACTCATCCAATAAATCATCAACTGATTACTTGGTGCATAGCCGATTTTTAGATCGGTAAAAAGGCCGGCTTTACTCTGATCTTCGGACACGGTTGAATCACCCTGCTTAAAATCTGTCGACTTTGTATAGGAGGCAAATCCGGGA
>CAZJLX010000393.1:0-3136 GCA_964546545.1 uncultured Ignavibacteriaceae bacterium
CAAGATTATATGAAGAAAAATGATATTGATGTAATGATGCCGGATGAATGCGCTGAAGTGCTTGCGGAAAATAATATTCTCCCGAATAATATAGGCCCAGAATCTGGATTTAACTTTCGGGAAATGTTACGCACTGGTGCCCAACAGCTTGCTGTTGGAAGGTAGATATAGACTGCGGAGTATTCTTATGTATCCGGTTATACACCTTGAAATTTCAGTGGGCGTCAGGCCCTCGTTTGTCCCATTAAGCCGGGGACGCACATCTACTCAGCTAAATCTCATTGATTGGAGTCGCGCAGATTCCGATCGATAAAACCATTGTCGTATAGACCATTGACTTCGATTACCCGACCGTCTTCACCACGAATAAACTTCAACCGGAAATAATCTAAATCCTCAAACCAGAAGGTGTCCTCACTCATCGGGGTCATCTTGAATTTCGGGCGCTCATCACGCTGATAATATAGGATACCGTCCTCGAAAGTCACATGTCTCGGGCCATAGTTGCCCGCGTACTCTTTTAAAATAGTCTCGTCTACTTTGACAGGATTCAATTTCGCCGTCAGCCCGGCAATATGCCAATCGAGAATCGGCACGACCCGTTCATGGCGCGGATTTTCCTTAATCTTTTTCATGGCCTCGATACGGGCTGTCATCAGGGCATCATCGGCGGCCACAGCAATATCCGGCTCAACCCCGGTTCCTTCCCAATTGGTGCCGGTAACAGGATTGATAGCGCGACCATAGGGGACCTTGAGTTGCACATTCAGGTTGGCATACAGTTCGAAATTGCATGGGTGAGCGCCTCCTCCGGTTGTCTCGCCGATAAGAGTGGCACGCTTAAGATTCTTGAGATTGTACGAAAACTCCTCGGCTCCCGAAAAAGTGCTGCTGCTGGTCAGGACAAAAAGGGGCATATCGGACAGCCTCTTGCCCGGAACCCAGTTCTGGGTCCAGAACTGTTGTATGGAGTCGGTCTGGCGAATGTAGAAACTGTTGAGATGCACCGGTTCATCAAAAAAATAACTTGTTAGTAACTGAATCATCACCGGATCACCACCGCCATTTTCGCGCAGATCGATGATTAGTGCATCGGTATTGGCCAGGAAAGCCATGGCCGCCACGGCCGTTTCACCAGCCTCAGGGTAGCCGCTGAAACCATTGAGTTTGAGGTAGCCGACATTACCGGGCAGCCGTTCGACTTTGACAAAATCAAAATTGCTGTATTCAGCGTACTGGAAATCCAGCCGCTCATTCTGCACCTTGTTGGTATCTGCCTCGATTTGAGCCAATCGCTCGGGGCTGATGTATGAAACCCTGAGATGCAGGTCGTGGCAAATTTCCCGAAGATCGGTAGTTAACACTTCGGTGAATTCTTCCAGATTTGTAATTTTCTCGTATGCCTTGTTCTTATACTGCTTGCGGATGTATTTTTCCATCTCCTTGGCTACATCAGGAAATACATAGGTGGTGTTAAGCGTGGCTGAGATGCTGTCGATGATTTCCGCCTGAGCTTTACGGTCGATGGTCATGCTCTCCTCAGCCTGTCCAAAGGCGGTGGAAGCGACCATCAGGATGGTCAGGACTACCGCTGATAGCATCCAGCCGTTGGATTTAATCTTCTCAACGATTCCGTGATTTTTCTTCGATCTGATTATCCCCACAGTGAATTCCTCCTGTAACAATAGGATTATATTTATATATGGTACCCGAATATACGTAGGCGATAATATATATGTTTCAATCGTGGGGCGGAGTAACCCACCCGCTCTGTTAAAGCCAGAGTATAGCCGGGCTTTCCGCGACCTGCCAAATATAAAAAATGGGCAGGGGTCGACAACTCCTGCCCTCGGTGACTTTTTTTATTGTCGGCTGTTAAAACCGATAGGCCGCAGTGAGAAAAATTCGATTGTACGATGATTTATATTCCGAGGCAATATAACCGGTTAAACCTGTGATTTCATACAGATAACTTTCATCATAGGCCGCCCTGATAAAGGCAAAATCCAGAGTCAGTACTTGATCGACCAACAGTCCGGCACCAAAGCTGAATCCCTGTCGCGTTTGCCCGTCATAGGTCTTCAAATTATTGACCAATCTGTCTTTGACCGGCATCGGATCATAATTATACCCGGCTCTTAAGGACAAACCCAGACTTGGCAAAACGTACTCGGCGCCGGCCTTTAATGTGAGAACATCGGTGTAATAATCGGAGAATAAATGATTGTACTGCGCTTCCATATTTGAATTACCGCTGTAGGATAGTTGTGACCAGTCGGTATAATCGGCATCGGCCATTATGGTCAGGTAATTAAACCGACCCACAATTCCCATCGCAAATGTATAAGGCTTATTTATGTTATACTCGGCATAGTTATATACGGTAGTGCCGTTTTCAACATAGGTTTCATCCTGCTGGACATTCAGCGTCACCGGGAATTCGGCGATCAGGCCAAGACCGATATGACGGGACAGTTGTAACGACAATCCGGAGCGAAATCCGACGCCAAGATATTCGGATGATATAAGCTGGTTAACCAGAGTATCGGAGCCGCCCGAACTGAAATCGGATTCAAGATTTAATTCATGCTTGCCCTTATAGAGTAAAAACGATGTCCCGAATGAAATTCTCGGCGAAAGATCGACACCGAAACCGAAGGCATAATTATTTATCCCGCCGGTTTCGAAGATTTCCTCGGTAATTCCGGTCCCGGATTCTTCATAGTACAATTGAGAAACCTTATCGAAATTGGTCGGTCGCGCCATGCCTATTCCAAAAACCAATGAACCGCGCCATGTCGGATAGGGGACCGAAAGAATCAGCGAATTTAATCTGGTATTGGTTTTGCTGTCCTTAATATCATAGGTCGTCAGACTCGAAATCGAACGGGAAGAGGTTTCATTATTGTATTTCTGGTATGAGAAACCGAGATTAAATTCAATCCTCGGAATCCGGGCCAGATTGGCCGGATTGTAAAAAAGAGCGGTACCGTCAAGCGACATAATTCCCGCTCCACCCATCGCCATCTGGCGCGCCGAAAAACCAAAATCGTTGCCGGCAATGACTTCTTCGATATCACCAAAATATCCGGCCTGAGTCATAGTCGGGATAAACGCGATGAGGAGAATAAATAAT
>CAZJLX010000394.1:0-3094 GCA_964546545.1 uncultured Ignavibacteriaceae bacterium
TGACTATACAATCCGATAAAAACAGTTTGACAACGGCCTTTTCATAGGTGACAGTACCTGATTATATGTATATTGGATTAGGCGGGGTGTTTATCGAGGATAGTATCGACATAGGAAGATTTGTCAATTGAATTATTTATAGAATGCAAATAATTACATCATCGTAAGGTTACTTAGTGGGCAATTTGGATGGGCAGTAACAGTATACTGCTGAATAGAACAAAATGTGTTTAAGAACCGCCTTTTTCGGCGGTTTTATTGATAGGGATTTTACAGATCCTCAGTCTAATCCTGCAAGGATTCTATCGGAAACTTCTTTGATTCGCTGGATTGAGTTGATCAGCATTTCTATGTCGCCTTTATAAAGCTGGATATATAGTCACCTTACCTCTGGATCAACTATTAAACGCCATAATCTACTTAATACCGCGGTAGCCCACCCCCGCCGCAAAGAGTCGACTTTTTTGAACGTGTCGCATTTTCCCCACCAATTCAGTGTTTATTTATATCCTGTTCCTTATTAAAAGGCTGGTATAGAAAGATGATCGAATTAAAAAAACAGGTTAAAACCAATGAACAAAATACCTAAAAATCAATCGGGTTGTTATCTGTTTTCCTGTAACCGGTTATCAAATTCACTACAAACCTGATAGCGCGAAATATTTAAAATATGCGAAACAAACCCATTTTGCTGTAACTACATGGTACGATATGTCTTACGTAGATTCCTGCCTGCGCAGGAATGACAGGCAGCGTGCCTGATTTCACAGACTCATTCTCACCGCCTCGAGATTCTCGTACGGGATTTCCGGGGCGATAGCGCAGCCGGGGCCGAATATAAACCGCTTGCCCGACATCCGCTCTTTAATCCGCGCAATCTCATGTTTGATCTCGTTCGGTCGACTGTGCCACAACCAGCCCTTGTCATCCAGACCGGCGATAGCCACTTTGTCGCCCAGATAATCGAAACTGTCGTCGAGATTGATATTGGTCGGATCGGAAGAGTCCCAGTTAATCATCTGAACCGGGTAATCGGCCAGCTCTTTTAAGTAATTATGGCTGTGACAAACATGCAGAATATTGAGAGCATCATCACCGGCCGCCTTAAGCAGTCGTAAATCGTTGGGTCGTCCATATTTGTTGTATTGCTCGAAAGTCATCGTATCTGATGAAGCATACTCAAGCGTGGCGTAAAATAAACCGTCACATCCGGCATTACGAATCTCGGCGGTATATTTCTCGAATGTCTGTGTGATATGTTCCAGCGCTGTTAGAACTTTGCGTTCATCTTTCCGAAGATGACTCAGCAGTTTCTCTTTACTGCCGCAGAGATAGCGAGCGATACCGAGCGGGCAAAAAAGTGTCATAAAAAGCGGCAGTTCCGGATCGGATTTCTTTTTTATCTTACTGATTGCCTCAAGATGTCCGGCCAGAACCGGCGAATTAATCGGCAGTGGTTCGATTTTCTCCCAGTCGTTTATATCGTTGACGGTAAAATATGTTTTTTTATGATGCTGAAATTCATCGGTTGACCATTCCAGCCTGTTACCCCAGTCCTCGACATGATAGCTGGCGCGCGGATTTATTTTCATAAAGTCGAAATCGAAAATTTTCTGGAATTCGACCATGGCCTCGGCGAAATTGTCGAGATTCACTTCGCGATGAAAAAAATGTCGCCAGATCGACCAGGCCGCCCGGTCCGGCTTTTCGCCCTTGATTATCATTTTCAGCCGCTCGCGATGAGATAATTTATTCATTATTATCTATTTCCCATTTCTACCTATTAGTTACGAAGGTAATAAGACATTTATAAATATTCTATTAAAAAATTGAAACAGGCAGACCGAAGGCAAAAAGCGCAGGGAGCGCCAGGTATACCTTCGGCTTGCCTATTTATGCCCCTCTGCCAATTTAAAAAACTCGCCGCTGCGAGTGTACGAATTGTGAACATTGCAAAGTGCAAATATGTATTCGTTTAATAATATGCCGATGAATAGGGCAATGATTTTATTTCAATATTTTTGTCTGATTAAGGAGTTGGAATGGCCGGTAAGATTCTGATCGTTGATGATGAACAGTCAATGTGTGATTTCATGGAAATCATGCTGGTTAAAGAAGGCTATCAGGTGGACACTTCCACCTCGGGAAATGATGCGATACAGAAAGCCTCGGCCGAAAGATATGATCTGATTATCGCCGATATGATGATGCCTAAAATGACCGGCCTGGATCTTCTTAAAAAAATAAAAAAGGGTCGGCCGGATCAGACCTTTATTGTTATGACCGCTTTCGCATCGGTGGATACGGCCATTGAGGCGATGAAGCAGGGAGCGCAGGATTATATAACCAAGCCGTTTAAGGTCGATGAAATCAAGCTGGTGATTGAAAAATCGGTCAGACATTTACGACTTAATAAGGAAAACAGCCTGCTTAAAGATCGACTGAGAAAAGATAATTCATTTGATAATTTTATAGGCCAGTCGATAGAAATAATAAATCTGAAACAGCTGGCTATCAAAGTATCGACGACCGATTCGACCGCTCTTATCCGGGGCGAGTCCGGAACCGGCAAGGATTTGATCGCCAAAGCGATTCATGCCTCATCAAGCCGCGGTAACGGGCCGTTTATAGCTATTAACTGCGCCGCCCTGCCGGAGACTTTGCTGGAGTCGGAACTGTTCGGTTATAAAAAAGGCGCCTTTACCGGAGCGATTAAGGATAAAGATGGCCTCTTTAAGGTCGCCGACGGCGGGACGCTCTTTTTGGACGAAATCGGCAACACATCACCCGGCATTCAGGTCAAGCTCCTTCGGGTTCTGGAAGATAAAATTATAACGCCGGTCGGGGATACACAGACAATCGAGGTCGATGTCCGATTGATCGCGGCGACCAATGCTGATCTTGATGAGGATGTGAAAGCGGAACGTTTTCGCTCTGATCTTTTTTATCGTTTGAATGTCATCCCGATTCATATTCCCCCGTTGCGGGAGAGAATCGATGATATTCCGATACTGGTAAACCACTTTCTTAATAAGTACTGCCAGCGAGCCGATGTCGACCTGAAACTTCTCACGCCCGAGGCGATGAAGGTTCT
>CAZJLX010000395.1:0-1878 GCA_964546545.1 uncultured Ignavibacteriaceae bacterium
TTGAGCCAAAGGAAAACAGGGAACTTTTTCAGTCTTTTGCCAGCCAGATTAAATCGGAAGCGGGTCGACTCAATGACATTGTGACCCGGTTTCTTTTACTTGCCCGTTCGCGACAAAATGTGGTTGATAAGTGCAATCTCAGTGATGTAACCGAAGATGTCGTCAAATTAATCAGGCTCGATCAGAAAAGTGTGGATATAGATTTGTCGACCGATATTCAGTCGGATATTACAGCCCGCCTATCGGAGGACCGATACCGCCAGCTGCTGATTAATCTTATAAAAAACGGTATCGAAGCCTGCTCGGGAAATAGTGGTTCAGTTTCTGTTGCACTCTCAAAATCAGAAAATGAAATAACTTTGGCGATTGCAGATTCCGGCGATGGAATACCTGAGGAGGCGAAGGAAAAGATATTTAATCCGTATTTTACCACCAAAGAGAGTGGGACCGGGCTGGGTCTGTCGATTGTTCATCAGATCGTCGATGAGTTTGGCGGACGAATTGATGTTACAGACGGCATTGAGAGCGGCACATTGTTTATAATAAAGATACCGGCATAAAAAAACGGCGACGTTTCCGTCGCCGTATAAATATCAGAAATCTGAAGATTACTTAATATTTTTCTTTACCCATTCGGTACTGACCGATTTCGGACGCGTAATCGGAGTTCCCATGGCGCGATTAAGAACCAACTGAGAAAGCATACCCATCGCACGGGAAACGGAGAAGAGGACGGTATAATACGGGAATTCCTTCATACCATAGTGATACAGCAGCGAACCGGAGCCGGCATCAACATTCGGCCACGGATTTTTGGCTTTGCCATGAGCGGTAAGCACTTTGGGGACGACATCATAAACGCGCGCGACAGTCTGGAAAACAGGGCTGTCAGGCAGGTTTTCCTTGCCGAAGGCCAAAAAGGCGCTGAATCGCGGATCGGTTACACGGAGTACAGCATGACCGTAGCCCGGGATAACTTTGCCGGAATTAAGAGTTTTCCAGGCGTATTCTTCGATCTGCTTTTCGGTCGGGGCACCTTTGAATATTTTCATCGTTTCCAGCACCCAGCCGAGACATTCCTGATTTGCAAGACCGTGCAGCGGTCCGGCCAAGCCGTTTAATCCGGCCGAAACCGAATAATAAGCATCGGACAGCGCGGAACCGACCGTATGACAGGTGTTGGCACTGACGTTGCCACCCTCATGATCACAATGCAGGGTCAGGTAAAGACGGATCAGCTTGGTGAAGCCGCCGGTTTTATCCTTGATTCCCAACATGCGGGCGTAGTTGGCACCCCAGTCAAGATCTTTTTTATATCCGATCAGGTTACCTTTGTTGAAACGCATACGATATACGCCGGCGGCTATGCCGGGCAGTTTGGCCAGCAGATTGAGAGCATCTTCCAGAGTCGGAATCCAGTAATCGGTTTTTTTCATACCTTTATTATAGGCTTTGACAAATTCCGATTCTTTCTGCATAACAAGAATGGCAGTATCGAGCATAGCCATCGGATGCGAGTCTTTCGGCATTGCCTTTAAAACATCCCAAACGTATTTGGGGACTTTGGCTCTATTGGCATAATCAGTCTGAAGAGCCTTAAGAGCTGCTTTGTCGGGCAGTTCGCCGGTGCAGAGCAGATAGAAAATTTCTTCGGGCCATTTGTCGCGCAGGTCCATAATCGGAATGCCACGGATAATCAGACCCTTATCGGGATAAACAACCGAGGTGTCACAGATCATACCCTTGATACCGCGCATACCGCCGTATGCCTGGGCGACAGTGACATCGGATATTTTTTTGTCCCCGATTTTTTTAGCGAGCTTTTTCAACTCTTCCCGCAGACCGGGAATCTGACTCGCCAATTTTTTCTGTAAAGTT
>CAZJLX010000395.1:1888-2781 GCA_964546545.1 uncultured Ignavibacteriaceae bacterium
AAACTCCTGTGTATGTTAGATTAGACGATAGCCAGTCCTTTTGCAAAACGGTCGTCAATATTCGACGCGAATATTATTAAATTTATTTCGGTTTGTCAATAGTACCGTGTCCGAATTTGTGAAAATATTAACAAAGATTTCAATTATTTTTAAATCAATCATATTAAAGCTATTCGAACATTTTACCCGGATTTAATAGACGATCGATATCAAAAACTGATTTAACCTTTTTCATATAGTCTATCGTTGGCCGGTCGAATTCAAAATGAAGATAATCCTTTTTTGTCAGTCCGATACCGTGCTCACCGGTTAAAGTGCCACCCAGCTCCAGCGTCTTGTCGAACAGCTTTTCTATAGCTTCGCCGATTTTGGATGTTTCGGATTCATTGTTGCTTTGAGCAAGGAAATTGACGTGCAGATTCCCATCCCCGGCATGGCCGAATGAATTAATGCGAAGCGGATATTTTCTGTTCAGTTTGGCCACAAAATCGACGATCTCCGGAAGTTTAGACGGCGGGACGGCGATATCCTCGGAAATTTTTATTCCGGTCATAGATTTTACAGCCGGGGAGAGATTACGCCTTATTGACCAGATTTTGGCGACTTTCTCCGGATCATATTCTTTCTGCAGATGAGAGGCATTATGTTTGCGGCAGAGATTTTCGATCTGGTCGGCCTCATACTCGCATTTATCACCATCGGTTTCAAACAGAAGTACTGTTGCGGCCTGTGGCATCTCAACAGATTTTTCATATTCGATCGAGCAGACCAGAGTATCTCTATCCATATATTCCATCACGGCCGGGATAATACCACCGGTTGTAATATCAGCGACCGCCTTCGCGGCCGATTTTTCGCTTGCAAAAGCGGCCAGAATCGTCGGGCCGGTCGCA
>CAZJLX010000395.1:2791-3091 GCA_964546545.1 uncultured Ignavibacteriaceae bacterium
AACTACCGCGGCCAAAAGACCTTCGGAGCCGATTAAAACCGAATCCAGGTTGAAAAGATCATAATCGTTATATGCTCCGGTTTTAATCAACTCACCCCCGATTGTAACGGCTTTGAGGCCAGCCACATAATCTTTGGTGACACCATATTTTTTACAATGCAGACCTCCGGCATTTTCGGCCACATTGCCGCCGAGATGTGATTCTTTGTAGCTGGCCGGATCGGGCGGATAAAAAAGCGAGTTTTTTTCGGCCGCTTTCATCAGTTCGATTGTGATTATACCCGGACCGCAGAAGGCCAG
>CAZJLX010000396.1:0-3076 GCA_964546545.1 uncultured Ignavibacteriaceae bacterium
CTGCTGAACCCGCTTGTCTATAGTAGATAATCCGATGTATATTTCCCTTGCTTTTATTTTTCGATTCATTATTTTACGGATGCAATTGCAGATTGGGATAGGCGGCAAACCATGCCAGGGAAAAATAAAAACGCCAAGCCTGAATATTTTCGGCAATTTGTAAAGGCTTTGCTGTCCCATTATGGATTTCTTATGCTTTTTATTATTTTGCTTGCCCCGCTGACAATATCTTATTCCGATGAATCTGTCACTCTGACAGTGAACAATAAAACCGGGCATTATCTGCATATAATTATCGATGATGATCCATACCTATATGTTCAACCGGAAAACAATATCATCTATGAAAGCGATAAATATGTCGAACTCGATATAAAGGCTTTCTATTCACCGGGCCAGGGGATCTCCGGAAGTATCGATACGGTTATTTCGATCAAGCCGTATAAGGCCGAAAGTACTGGATGTTCGGACAACAACAATAGCAGCAGCGGGGGATGCGAATGCAGCACTACGCCCGCTTCAGGTGGCTCAAAAACATGGGATGTGAATGTCAGTGATTTGCAGTAATAAAACGGGGATTTATTCGATATGAACCGGAAAATGATTTTGCGTATCGTAATATTCGTCCTCGCGGTTAACCTGCTGATTCCAATAACCGGGCTGACCGAGCAGTCGGATAGTAACGAGTCAAGCATATCGGTTTCATTCCATATCGGATATTTTTACCCGTCCGGCGAGTGGGCCGAGCATCCTTATGCCAATGTCAAGCAGTTTTCCAAGGATATGACTTTCGGCGGCGATGTGGAAAAGCGGTTAGGGAGTGACTGGTCGCTGTCGGTTACTTTTGCCTACCAACCACTCGATATGAGTGGCTGGATCAATTATGCCCGGTTGCAGGGGGATACGGTTGATGCTTCAGCCAGCCTTATCTGCTTTGGCTCTCTTTTAAAAGGACGGCTGATAAACGGACGTTATTTCGCTCTTAAGGCCGGATTCGGCGCCGGTTATCTTTTAGCAAACGGTGAAGAGACATATAACGGCCTCAGTTATAAATATGATTTCCTGAAAAGCGGATTTTGCGCCCTGGGCGAACTGGAGGCCGATCAGTATTTTGTCGAGAATTTCGCACTGGTTCTAAAGGCAACCTTCCTGTACGGTTTCTCCGGCGTTGAGTACGCCGCCAGTTCGGATATGCAGAATTTTCAGGGTTTTGTTATCACCGGCGGAATACGTTTGGATTTATAATTTCATTTTTCTGCAAAATTCTCCAATTTTTACAATGATTATCTAAAAAATTAATCCGGTTGTAATTAAAAAAGAATGTTCATCTCCCGGGTCATAACCGGCCTGAAGCGTTATAAATGTATTTCTACCCAGGGGGTATTTAGCCCCAGCACCTATGTTTATCAGACCACCCTTATAATCACCTGCTTCAGCAAATACATATCCGTTAAAGGACCATATTGGAAAATAACCGCGTATCTGGAGCATTAAAGAGAAATTATCATCTATGCCGCTGTGATAAAAGGCACCAAAAAGGAAGTAAATCGGATCATAAAGATAGTATCCAAAGACCGGATATATAAGCAGAAAACTTGAATCTGTATAACGCTCAATTCCTGCAGATATTATAAAATCGGGCCAAAGAGAAGGTTTCTTCTCTTTTTTTTCGTGCGGAAAGAGCCTATCAAACTCCTGTTTTACTTCATCAAAATGTACCATATCAGTAATTTCATATATTCTGTCAAAGGATACATTCTGCCGGACACCATCACGGTTTTCAATTATAACCTTTTTGCCTTCAATGACCTCAATTATTTTAACAGACCTGTAACTTCCACCATTGTCTATCAAAATTGCATCCTGATAATCGGTTGTGTCAATTTCATCGGCAAACGCATTCGCAAAGAGTAAAAAACAGATTAACAGCAGGTTCAAAGTTATTGTTGGAAAAGACATATAAACTTCCCCCAGATCCGATTAAATTAATGCAATTTTGAAATTTCGTTGAATCTAGTTTAATCATTTCATGGCCATTTGTCAAATATGAGTTGAACTCGACGGTCTCAAAAATGGGTTCGTTTCTTATATTTTAACATTTTTTTATCCCGGCAGATGTGTACATCTGCCGGACACATTATATCTTTTCCTTTCCAACATTTATTTTCATTCGCAAAGCGAAAAAAGGGGCCACTGCCCCAAATGGGTTTGTTTCGTCACAGGCAAAAGCCTGTTTTTGCGCTTCGCGCCTCCCAACTGACCCTTTTCCTTTCATGGTATGTTGGGTTTCATCAGAAAAACAAAATGGGTTTGTTTCGTCGCACAAAAGTTTTTCATCGCTCTTTTCGCGGCCAAATAGATTTATGGCCTATATAAAAAGCGGAAGGAGAGATTTAACATTGGTTTAGTGGCGAAAGTGGGGGTGTCGGTTCACACTCCCCGTTTTTCACGGGTCGCAGGAACCGACACAACGATATATTTTAGCCGGATTGTCACTGGAATGAACCGACCGCCCTTCATTTCATTCAGGATCTTCGACAGAGCGGATGGGCAAACCCGATTGATTCAGGCGGTTTTATTTTTCGCACTTTGTTGCATAAGATACAGATTATTCTTAAAACGATCTCGCCACAAGCGGTGAGGACCCCGGCATTCTACTTGATTCGAATGGGGAGATTGCCACGTCGTTTCCTTTCCTGACAAATCAGAAAAGGAAACGCTTCCCAATGACCGGTTGGGAGCATGTATTCAAAAAATCAAACACTTTTTATCACAGATTTTCCAATGAAAAGTCATTGCGAGCTTCGGAAAGAATATTATATTCTTTTCGGAGCGTGGCAATCTGTAGGTATCGTATGAGTAAACAGTCATATGTGTATATAATGACCAATAGTAAGCACGATGTGCTATATACAGGCGTAACATCTGATTTGGTCAAAAGAGTCTATCGACATAGGGAAAGTGCTTTATCCGGTTTTACTCAAAGATATAAGGTACGAAAACTGGTCTATTATGAAATACATAGTGATATTTATGAGGCTATCTTGCGAGAAAAACAGATCAAAGCCGGGAGAAG
>CAZJLX010000397.1:0-3071 GCA_964546545.1 uncultured Ignavibacteriaceae bacterium
AATCTTGCGGTGTCGGCTACTAAGGCGAATTTGAGGGCGATTGATGAAATTGATAGACAGAATCAGTTTCGGCAGCGGAAAATGTTGCGTGAAGCCGAGCAGTTAAAACTAAGGCTGGAAAAACTTTCGTTGACAAGCGAAGTGCTTGTTAGTGAAGAGGATAAGATATTTGGTTCGGTAACGGCCCAGAATGTGGCCGAGTTATTATCCGAGCAGGGTATTAAAACCGATAAGCGCGATGTTCTTCTGGAAGAGCCGATTAAATCGCTTGGCGTTTATACCGTTCCGGTCAAGGTAGAGAAAGATGTCGTGGCACAGGTTAAGCTTTGGGTTATCAGGAAGGCGTAGGTTATCGATGGCAATGCTGGAAGTAAAAGTAGACGGTCTGGCGCTGGATATGACTACCAATTCACCGGTCGTGATTCTGGCCGCTCTTGAGACGAATAAGGTTTTGCCGATCTGGATCGGGCATGCCGAAGCCTGGGCGATTGCGATGGAACTGTCGGGCGTCGGCTCCAAGCGACCTATGACGCATGATCTGCTCAAAGCGGTCATCGGCGGTTTGTCGGCGGAAGTGACAAAAATTGAAATTACCGAGTTAAAGGATCAGACATTTTTCGCGCGACTGCTTATTAAAAACAACGGTGAACTGTTAACCATTGACGCTCGTCCATCCGATTCGATTGCGCTGGCGCTTAAGACCAAGGCGCCTATATTTGCCAATGAGGAGTTGTTTAATTTACAGGGCGGCGAACCGGTCGAGGGAGCAAAGGCTGATGGCGAGTCTTTGGCCGATCGATTGAAAAAGATTAACCCGGAAGATTTTGGGAAATATTCACTATAGTGTTTAAAAAAAACAGAAAACTTTTTCTGTTAATTCTTTCTGTCGGTCTCCTGTGTTCTATGCCGGCCGTGGCTGACCAGGTTGCCGATAATTTTGAAGATGCCTATCGTCTGATGCAGGCCGGGGATTATGCCGAGGCGTACAGCCGATTTTTGCAGCTTCGTATTGAAAACTTCAGAGCCAAAGATGCCGATCTTCACCAGTTTTATAAGGCCAAGGCGGCTTATTACTGCAACTGGTATGAAGCGGCCATCGCCGATTTTAAATCATTATTAACCGATTATCCCGATTCAAAATATGTCCCATACAGTTATTTTTTCATGGGGAATGCTTATTATCGTCTGGAACATGCTGATCAGGCGGTCAGGGCATATTTAAGAGCCTATGGAGCCTCGGTTGATAATGAACTCGACCAATTGATTTTAAAATCGATCGAATCGGCCAGCGTTGATCCTCGCTCGGCGATTGTTGAGCAGGTTCAGTCGATTGTAATGCCGGAAGAGAAAAAGTGTACTCTACTTGCCTCGGCGGCGAAAGCGCTCATGTCACAAAAAGAGTATCGGGCCGTGGCTGGCCTTTTGGCTCCCTGCACTAATAATGAAGCACGTCAACTGACAGCACGGGCGAGGCAATTTATGGAGCAGGAAATAGAACTGGGGGTGGTCCTGCCGTTTTCGGGTGATTTACAAAAATTCGGCGAACAAATTTTGGAAGGTATCCAGTTACGGGGCGATATGTTTACGGCCGAGACGGGTAAAAAAATTAAGCAAATATTGTATGATACGCGAGGCGAAAATGTCGAGGCGGCGAGGATAGTCCGCCGATTGGCCGTTTCCGGAACAACGGCGGCGATCGGCCCGCTGACCAGCGATGAAACGGCGGTGGCGGCGGCGGCCTTGTCATGCGGCGAAATGCCGTTGATGATTCCGGCGGCAAGTCAGGGTGGTCTGACCGAATTGTCGTCGACATCGTTTCAACTTCAGCCGAATCTTGAATGGCAGGGTCTTCGGATGGCCGATTTTGCAATTCAGTATTTGAAGGCGGATACGGCTGCGGTTTTTACTCCGACGTCTGCCGAGAATCTTCGCATGACCAGAGCCTTTACCCGTCGGTTTGAGGAGTTGGGCGGAACGATTCTGGGAATTGAATATTTCCGCCAAAAAGAAACCGATTTCGGACCTTATGTTCGTGATGTTAAATCATTAATTGTCGGTGAATTGCTCGATTCGATTATTTTTATCTCCGATGAGGGTGATACGATTGAAGCCGAAGAGGTACCGGTCTGGATCGATTGTATTTATATTCCGGCGGAAGCGTCGCAGTTGCGGCAGTTATTGCCGCAGATAACTTTTTATAATTTAAATACTGTTTATCTGGGCGGCGATCAGTGGGGTTCGCCGACGGTCTATAATCTCGGGGAAAGTGTGACGAAAAGTTGTTATTTTTCATCAGGTGTAATTAACGACGGTATCGGAGAGAATTATGTTAAATTCGTAACCGAGTTCGATAAACGCTATGGCCGACGACCCGGGCGTCTCGAAGGATTGGGGTATGATGCCATGTCGCTTTTATGCGGAGCTTTCGAGGCCGGATATTATGCTCATGATGAAATTGTCAGATATTTGAATTCAATCAGCGGATTTGAGGGTGTTTCGGGACGGGTGACATTCGGTGACAATCGAGAAAATATTGAATTGCCGATTTATATGATTGAAAACGAAGAACCGAAACGGGTCGATTTAATACCCTCAGGTACGCCCGATAGTACGTTAATCCATTAAATCGGATAAGTGACGGGCCGGCAAATTATTTATAAAACCGCAGGAGAAAATAATGAGCGATAATAAGTACGCGATTAAGATGGTGGTCAACGGTGAGGAACGCAATGTCACTTTCGAGGAGCTGGCGCTGTCGAATAATCTGGCCCAGGAGGCGCTGGTCAGGGTTCTGATTGAAAAAAAGATTCTTACCAGCGACGAGTTAATCAGCATGATGAAAACGGTGCGTGAGGAGCGGTACAGAGTTTCGCCAATGAATGCCGACGGGACAATCGCCGAGCCGAATAAAAAAGATGAGTGAGCGGCAGGAAAAAGAACAACTATCACTCGGACTTGATAGTGCCAATAATGACAGCTCGGAATCAAAGAGTGAACAAGAAAAGGTGGAATCTGCCCTGGAATGGAGTTGTCATCCGGCCAAGAAAAATATGAAAGTGACTTATCTGGTC
>CAZJLX010000398.1:0-3061 GCA_964546545.1 uncultured Ignavibacteriaceae bacterium
CGACGGGTCGCTTTCATGATGTCGCGGCCGATTCCGTCACCTTCGATCACCGGAATAATCGGTTTATTGGGGACAACCAATTTTTTGTTTTTGATGGCAATTCGTTTACCGTCTTTCGGAATTTCAATATGTTTGAATTTAAGTGGCACGTTTATCCTCCGTTAATAGCCGATTTCTTTGAGCACGCCCTTGTAATTCGTAGCCGATTTCTGAAGGTCGCTCATATCTTTTTTGGACAGTTTCAGTTCGATGACTTTCTCGACACCGTCAGCACCGAGAATAGCCGGAACGCCGATATAGATGTCTTTCAGGCCGTACTCGCCGTTCATATAACAGGAGCATGGGAGAACGCGTTTTTCATCGAGCAGAATCGATTTGGCCATCTCAACCGAAGCGGCCGCGGGAGCATAATAAGCCGAACCGGTTTTAAGCAGTTTGACGATTTCGCCGCCGCCGAAACGGGTGCGTTCGACGATTTCATTGATCCGTTTGGCATCGATAAATTCCTTAATCGGAATCCCACTGACAGTCGTGTAGCTCGGCAGCGGAACCATCGTATCACCATGACCGCCAAGAACCATCGCCTGAACATCTTTCATGGCGACGCCAAGTTCCATCGCGATAAAGGCACGAAAACGGGTCGAGTCGAGTACTCCGGCCTGACCGAGGACACGGTTTTTCGGAAAGCCGGTAATCTTCCACATGTGGTAGGTCATAATGTCGAGCGGATTGGAAACAACAATCACGAAAGCCTTGGGGGCATATTTTTTGATATTTTTGGCGGCTCCACCGACAATATCAGCATTCATACTAAGCAGGTCTTCACGGGACATACCCGGTTTACGGGCCAAACCGGCGGTCATGATGACCAGATCGGATCCCTTGATTTCTTTGTAGTCATTGGAACCGGTGATCTTCGCATTATAACCGCGAACCGGACCGGCCTGGGTCATATCGAGCGCTTTCCCCTGCGGAAAACCTTCGATAATATCGATCATGACAACATCGCCCAGATTGGCCTCCGCCATATATTGGGCGCAACTGGCACCGACATTACCCGCTCCGATTACAGAAATTTTTCTGTTCATTTCTCCTCCAGATTGTTTATAAATTTAAATCCTGTTTATCAAGACGGTATGTCCGGCATCATGCACCAAACATACTTTCTGATTTCTTTTCTTCCCGGCAAGTTTATCAATTAAAACCTGCGGATCATTCTCTGTTTTATAAAAGACCTTATCCGATACTTTATCAGGCAGATTCGATTTTAGTCTGACATTCACCCTCCGGCTGATATCATAAACTCGCCGCAGCTTATGAATGCCAAAAGATTCGGTGCTGTCCAAATCGGCCGCATTAACGGGCGACCAGGTCTGACATAGATTATAGAAGTAATCTGAGCCGATGCCCTCATCACAATGTGAAAAAAGCAAAATTGTGCCCTTATCGGCGACAGCATTTTGGCAGTTTTCGAGTGATTTCTGAAGTTGATAGAGATTACTGTCCAATGGCGGGAGGACTTCGGCCAGTAACAGGTCATACCTGTTTTTTACTTTAATCCCGAATAGTTTTGATGCGAGTTCGCAACTGCGCTTGAAAGAAGATTCCAGATCGCCGCAAAAAATACCGGCCAGTCTGCCGCTTCCGCAAAGGACCGCCTGAATTCCGAGTATAGTATTATCGGTCAGAAGTCTCATCAGCGATTGAAGATGTTCGGCAACCGGATTACCATGCAGTTTCATAGGTGCGGCATTAAAGCTAATCGCAAGGTTATGGTTACGAGCGGTAGTTCCGAAATCGCATAAACCGGGGAAGATCGATTTACGTCCGCCGGTAAAACCGGCGAAGTAATGCGGTTCGACCGAACCTATCACGACGACCTTGCGTGAATTAAGAAACAGTGGATTAAGCCAGACAGGTTTACCGAACGAGTCGTTTCCGATTTTAATCAGTTTATCGGTTTCAAAAGCATCATGAACAAATATTCGATATTTTATGGAAGAATATAAATCACCGAATATATTTTTCAGTTGAGATTCATTCTGTGATTGATGACAACCGGTTGCGACCAGAAATTTCGCCTTTTCGTTAAGTTTACCCAGAGATTGAATCCATTTCAGAATCCGAGCCGACGGAGTCGGACGATAGGCATCGTTGACGACATACAACTCCGTTTCCTCAAGCGGAAACAGAGATTTCGCGGCCGAGTCAATCTCGGCCCTGAATTCATTTATACCCACTGCTTCCGATGTCGTCGCAGGAGCGAACTCATCAAAGGCAGTATCATCAGGAAGCATCAACATCAGCCTGTCTTCACCATAGTTAATCGTCACCCGCATATAATTAATCAAAGAAAAAGGCTATTTCGATTGCCGCATTCTCCGGCGAATCGGAGGCATGCACCGAATTTCTCTGTTTATCCAGCGCAATCTCCTGCCGCAATGTACCGCAGTCGGCTAAAGCCGGATCGGTTGCGCCGATCAAAGTTCTCAAATCGGAAACCGCATTTTTCTTTTCAAGCAGAATCGGCACAACCGATGACGAAACCATAAATTCAATCAGTTCACCGAAGAAGGGTCGGTCTTTGTGCACGGCATAAAAATTCCGTGCTTTCTCCGGCGTCAGCTGTTCCATCTTCAACCCGAGAATTTTAAAACCGGCTCGTTCGAGTCGCGAAAGTACAAATCCGATTAAATGTCTATCCACCGCATCCGGCTTAATAATCAGTAAGGTCCGTTCCATACCGCCTCATGCTTATTTCATTATTGGACTTATCCTCGCCTTTTTGGCGATTTTAAACCCAAGCTCCAGAGCCATCTGGTTTTTTTCTTCGGTACCTTTCGGTGCCCTGGCCAGAACGGCATCTTTAATCGATTCTTTAGATACGACTCCGGTTAATTCGGTGATGGCGCCCAGAGCAATGACGTTGGCGACCATGATATGACCGATTTCTTCACGGGCCAGACGGACAAACGGAAATCCAAAATAATGTTTTGTCGGAATCTGGGTAACCAGATTGGAATCGATAACCAACAGACCATCCTCTTTCATATCAGCATAG
>CAZJLX010000399.1:0-3054 GCA_964546545.1 uncultured Ignavibacteriaceae bacterium
TTCAATCGAGAAATAAGCGAATCGGCTTTTTGCCGGTTGTTCAGTCTATCTCTGAATATGGCGGCGGCACTGACAAGCGATTGCTGGCCGATATCCGATTTCGGAAATTTTTCGAAGATACTCATAAGCAAATCGGCCGATTTATCCCATTTTTGGCGCCGTTTGGCTATTTCGGCCTGATAAGAAATCGAGGACGCTTCGATGGCAGTTCCTTTATAACGGTCGGCCATGGTATTGTAAAATTTTTCGGCCTGCTGATACCAGTTCTGGGCAGACTCCTCGTTTTTTTCCGCTTCGTAATGATCCGCGATATCAAGATAAGCGTCGAACGCAGCCTGGGTGGTCGGATAATTATCGATCAGCCAGCGATATTCATTTTCGGCCCGGTTCCAATCGCCCAGTTTTTCGAAACTTTTTGCGATATATTTTTGCGGCAGCGGATTGTTATGGAAATAAGACGGGTAATCATCGTTTATTTGAGACATCAGGCGACGGCTGTCGTTATATTGTTTATTATCAAACAGGACGATTCCCTTACGCATCATAATTTCCGGAAAAATTTTGGAAGTATCGGTGACGCGCAACAGTAAATCATCATACATACCGATAGCCTTTTTATATTCTTTTTTACCGGCGGCGGTTATCCCGGCAATCATGAGGGCCGCCTCGATATTAACAGTGCCGGATGAGTCTTTGATCTGGCTTAAGTTCTCGATCGATTTGTCCCATTTTTTTTCGTTGTGATATAAACGCGCCAGGTCGCTACGGGCGGCGGTTTCGAGAGTTGAGTTGGGCCTTTCTTTAATCAGTCGCCGGTTATAATTCTCGGCCGATTGGCTTTGTTCGGTAACCTGTTTGGAATCGCCGAGAAGGTTGTATACTCTGACGACTTCCAGCGGAAGATTGATAACCTGATAGATAATCGTATTGTTGTTATCGACCGGAGGATAAAAAGTATCTATGAGCGACCTGTAAATACTCATGGCGCCATCCCAGTCGGCCTGCGCCTGCAATGCGCGAGCCAGGATTAATTTGGTCGATAATAGCGCCTTGCCCTCGAGATTGGTGAAATTCTGAAGCTGGCGGATAACGAGGACGACCGAATCGAATTTGTTCTCCTCGGTATATATCTGCGCCAGTCTATTGGCCGCCAGAAACCAGATCGATTCGAGGTCTTTGCGTTCGTCGGGGAATTTCGCGGCCGGAAGCGAATCGATATTTTTCCAGCAATAATCGGTGACCTGAAAATAGGCGTCTTTTATTTGATTTTTTAATGATGGGTCGACCAGTTCCGGTTTGATGGCCGCTTTTTCATTGAGCTTTTCCGCATTGCGGTACAATTTTTCGGCGTTAAAGACGAGATCTTTGCTGCTGTCGGAGCTGCATCCTGAGATCAGTATCAGCGTCGCCAAAATTAATAATGCCAAGCCGGCGACAGAATATTTGAAAAAATTGCCGATAGGCAAAATGTTATCCCGTTTTTAAGTTCAACAGCCTTACTAAATTGCGTCGCAAAATACAAAAAAATAGGCGGCTGTCAAGGGACTTGGTAAAGAAAATGGAGGCGGCTTTGATGGTCAGCCGGCGCCGCTTAAGGCGGCTATCTTATTGATTAACAATAAAGTAATAACATTTAACAGAGATTATTAATCGCCTCGGAAACGAGACGATCAGGGACAAATCGGCAAATTCGTTAGCGATTCGATGTTTATTCGGTAAATGTCCATTTTCCGAAAGGAGGTGGATATGAAAAAAAGAAAAGAAATCGCCGGCAAGAAATTAAAAGTCTCCGATGTAATCAGCCCGGAGAGGCCGGCCGAGCTGTCGTCGGTGTGGCTTAAACAACGGGGGGTGCGCACCGGACGGCTGGTCTGGAATGATGCAGTCGAGCAGCCGCAGAGGTTCAAGCTGGAGTTGTATCGTTTTTTGCGCGACAATATTCCGCTGTTGAATTCGTGTATCTGGACCTGGAGCCGGTTAGCGTCAGCGCCCGGGCGATATGAAATTATCGAGCCGCAGTCGGATGCGGAAAAGAAACGGGCGCTCGATTATCTCGATGAGTTGCATCTGAAAATTTACCCGTACGACTATCATAAAATGGCCGGACTGGAATCGTTCCTGCCGCTGTTTTTTGAATCGTTGTTTACCGACGGCGCGTTTGCCGGATTTGCGCTTATCAATCGCGATGGTACCGGGGTGGAGAAATTTATGCCGATCGATCCGTCGTATCTGGTTTTGAAACGTAATCACGAATCGGGCGAGTATTTTGTGATACAGCATGACGGACATGAAATCAGAGTTGACGGCGATGATTTTTATTATTTCGGATTGAATGCCGATGTTACCGGTGGAATCGGGCGTTCGATTCTGAGCGCGGTGCCGTTTATTACGTACATCGAACAACAACTGATCGATGATATGCGGCGGACTTCGCATAATGCCGGGTATCATCGGTTGCACGTCCAGATAACGCCGCCGGAGAAACAGTCGGGGGAGTCGGATAGTGCGTATGTCGATCGAATGAATGACTATTTCGATGAGACGATGTCGATGATAAAGGGGGCGACACCCGAGGATAATCCGGTGACGTGGGATAATGTCAAGATCGAGTATATCGGTCCGCGCAACGTGAATGGTGTTACCAACGCGTGGTTTTTGAATCATCGGACGATGGTCGAAGAGATTTGCGCCGGGACGAATCTGTCGCCGTTTATGCTGGGGTATAGTTATGGGACGACACATAACTGGGCGCAGTTCAAGTATGATCTGGTGATGCGGCAGGTGATGTCGATACAAAATCAAACGTCGCGTTTTCTCGAATGGCTGGGGAATATCGAACTGGCGCTGAAAGGGATGTCGTGCAAATGTCGATTTATATTCGATAATCGATTGACTTATCTGGCGACCGAGCAGGCCGATATCGAGCGGGGTAAAGTCGACAATTTGGTTAAACTTTACACCAATGGTTTGATCGATAAAGAGACAGCTCTTCAAAAAGCGGGAGACTTACTATAAGCGCGTTATTTTCACGGTCTGACTGGCGGCGTGCGGTTA
>CAZJLX010000400.1:0-3021 GCA_964546545.1 uncultured Ignavibacteriaceae bacterium
TTAATTCTATTTTCAATAAAAAACAATACTTATTTAAAGCCGGCGCCATTGAAATATCTGGTTAATTTGTGCTCAGGATGATCCGGATTTGCATCATGTCCGGCGCAAATGACTTTTTCAATAAAAGATATCGAGATTCGACTGCAAGTCCCCAATCTCCAATCGCCTTTTTGTAACCCAAACCCATGGAATATCCAATCTTTGTTTCTCTGGCAGAAAATTCTGCCAGGAGTTGACCGCTTCTATTGTTGCCGGTAATCTCATAAAGACCCAGCCCGGCCATAGTCTCAACTTTTGACAAAACCGGTACTTGAAATGAAAATATAACGTCCAATCCAATACCGATTAGGCAAAGGTCTTGATTCGAGCTCGATGTAGTCGTGGAAGTTTCTTTTTGCGGTAATCTGCCATAGATTCCTTTTATCCTCAATCCCGTCCGGCGATTATTTAAATTTATCGCCACTCCCATCATAATTGACCAGCCATACCGGTAATCTGCCGCACCATTTGATAAGGGTAATATTAATCCCGAAGATAATTCGGTGTGAAGAAACGCGCGGTTATAATTATGAGTGGCGATACTTGCTTTTTGCGGCCGGTTTGTGACCGAATCAATCGATTCGGTGGGAACAGACTTTTCCGAATCGGTCGATGTGGAGGCAATTGCCGTCAGGGTTTGGGTCGTATCTTTCATTGGGGTCGAAACTATTGCTGAGTTCGGGACCGGTAATATTTGAAGAGTGTCATCTTCCACAATACCGGCCATCTTTCTCATGGCTTTTAATTCGCTCTGCACCCGTTCTATAAATCCCTGGATTTCTTTATTATCAGGATCAAGAGTAATAGCTTTTTTCCAGGCATCAAGAGCCTCATCAAGGCGGTCATTACCGTACAAATCTATACCCAGAAACCTATAGGCGTCAGACAGAAGAATCCTGACGGATTGATAATTCGATTGTTTCGTATATACCTGCTCAAGATGCTTAATGGCATCCGCCAAATTACCGAACTCAAGGAGTTGTTTGCCGCTCTCGTAAGATGTCTTTATATCCTCATCGGCGAAGGTCGGACAGAAGAAAATAAACAGCGCCAGGATAGTGATTAAGACAAATTTCATTTGCAATTATTACAAATCCTATATTAAATAATCCGGTTTTTATTTCAATTATCGGCACATTAGAAAAATGCTAAAATCATATATGAGAGGAATAGTATCCGCTTTATTATATGAAGAGACAAAAATTATATTGGGCGGGGATTATTCCCCCCGCCCGGGATTTAGTGACTATTTCGATTCCGAGAGTATTTTCTTAAAATCAATAGATTTCTGCCGATTGATAATCTTATCGGTAACAGGCCAATTGTCTAAATTTGATCCGGTTCGATCGAAATGGCTTTGCAGCGCCTCTTCGACAAAAGATTTCAGTTCGCGTTGAAATCTTTCGATTGAAAAACGATTGGCGTTGGCTCTTATCGTCTCCGGGTTGAAATGCGGTAACTTTTCAAATCTATCTATCGCTTGGGTGATTGTTTCGGGTGTCTGCCGGTCAAAGAATATTCCGGTTTTATTTTCAATCACCGTTTCCAGCGCGCCGCCTTTGCCGTAGGCAATGACCGGCGTCCCGCAGGCCTGTGCTTCGACCGGCATAATGCCGAAATCTTCTTCGGCGGCAAAAATATAAGCGCGCGCCTTTTGCATATATTTGCGAAGAATAGTGGTCGGTTGAAAACCGAGCAGGGTGACATTTTCGGTTGCGATTGATTTTATTTTATTGAATTCCGGTCCGTCACCGATTACAATCAGCTTTTTGTCCGGCAGGCTAGCGAACGCCTCGACTATCTGGCGGATACCTTTATATGGTACCATCCGTGAGGCCGCGAGATAATAATCATCTTTGTGGCGATTCAGCGCGAATGATTCGACATCAACCGGCGGATAGATAATTTCCGATTGACGCCGATAGACTTTTTCGATTCGTCGCGCGATGAAATTCGAAATAGCGATAAACCTGTCGACACCGTTTGAAGTCCGAAAATCCCACATCCGCATCCGATGCAGAATTATTTTCGCCAACCAGCCCTTGATACCGCCTGTCAGGCCGGATTCGCGAAGATACTGGTGGGTTAGATCCCAGGCGTATCTGATCGGAGAACAACACATACAGATATGCAGTTGATCCGGGCCGGTAATGACACCTTTGGAAACGGCATGATTGTTTGACAGGACCAGGTCATATTCCGACAGGTCAAACTGCTCGACCGCCAGCGGCATCAGCGGCAGATATTGCCGATAATGCTTTCTGGCGAATGGCAGTTTCTGAATAAATGAGGTCGTGACCTTTTTGTTTTTAATAAAGCCGCGCAGGTTTTCGGCCAAATATTCGACCTGGGCAAAGAGATCGGCTTGCGGAAAAAGATTTAACATCTGCTCGACCAGCCGTTCCGAGCCGGAATAATCGACGAACCATTCATGGACAATAGCGACTTTTAAAGATTGGAAATCTATTTTTCCGTTTTTGATTCGTATCATGCGACCGTTTCCTCCTGACGAATATTCTCGACCTCAGGGATGTTATTGCCGGTTGAAGTTTTATTGTCGGCCGGTTTGACAAGTTTAAGTTTTCTCGGTTCAATGACTTTATTTGTTTTTCCGATAAAGGCAAAATCTTCGGGCGATATTTTCTGCCAGTGTTTAATGGATTGTATAAAGTCGTATTTAAAATTAAAATGCATATCTATCAGTTTTTGCGGGATGATATGAGTCGGGGTGGCCGCCTTTTTAACGCGCACCGGATGAATCGGATTTTTGAAGCCAAATATCGCCTGGATCAGTTTTGCTATCGGCAGAAGTACTTGAAGCGGCAGGGGGATGACAAGAGCGCGAAGATTAAAATATCTTTTTATACTGCTGACGATTTCGACTATCAACCCGGATCTCCGGATAAATTCGAAAAAAAATCAGGGAAGGTGTCGATCAAACGCACATTAAACAGTTGTCTGCCCGGTCTCGGGACAAAGCCG
>CAZJLX010000401.1:0-2761 GCA_964546545.1 uncultured Ignavibacteriaceae bacterium
CTTTCAGAAATCGGATTTAAGGAGTTGCCAAGTATAACGCTGAACGCTCCGTCTTCGGCATATACAGTCATTGTTTCTGACCATAAAATATCAACAGGGCCACTCTCGCTACTGTATAAACGAAATATTAAAGTTCTCCCACCTGTTACAGGTTGTCCATGAAAAGTAATGTAACCCTGATAATTAATTGATGGGGGGACAGCCATAACCGGCAAGCTTATGACAAGCAATCCAACCACCATAATCACTATTGAAAGATAACTTCTCAGCATATGAACCTCCTGAACTTAAAGATAATTTGTATCGAACCTAATTTGATTTTTTGAACACATTATGCCATATGCCGGGCAGACGCCATGAGCTTATCCCGAAAAAATATTGTCCCGGTTTGTCTTGGCTTTGATTTACCATAGTTGTAACCACCGCATTCTTGTGAAATCAACATAATGATCATGGCAGATCAAAATAGACCCATTCCCATCCTTATTTATATTTCAATAATCTTGCATTCAAAAACGACAAAATGGTCAAAAATGGTAGAGGCTTATATTTGTTATAATAGCATGTAAGGACTATTTTGTCAACAAGAAAGTCTGGCAGATACGCGTCGAGCAGTCTTCAATTGAAACTATTTTACTTATATTTGCGAATGATATCGATTTTCATAACACTTGCAAAAAATATTTTCTATTTTATCTTTCAATTATACATGGCCAATTTTGAATTAAAAGCTTTTTACCGGCAAATAATTGTCTGGCTGGCAATAGCCACTGTTGCCATAGCCGGAGTTTATCTCCGTTTCGTTGAGTTGGATGCCGACCCGCCTCTTTATTTCGCCGGGCAGGGGCAGTCACTTTCGACCGACGCTCATCATTACAGCTATTTTGCACGGAATAAAGTCCTTTTTGACCAGTGGGACTTGTTTGACTCCCAAAAGTGGCAAGTATTTAAGGTTACCCTTACGTCAGGATTAAACTACTTTATTTTTTCAATATTCGGGGTCTCGCGTTACAATTCCAATCTGACGGGAGTCATAATCTCATTATTATCAATTCTAATATTTCTTCTGGCCTTGAGACGATTTGTTAATCTCACCGGAATATTATTGGCCTTGTTTCTTTTGATGTTTAATAAAGCTTTATTTGTTTATGGAAGATTACCTTATACCGAAAACGGAATGATACTACTTATATCACTTCTCTTTTTTATATTTACCTATTACCGAAACGAACTATGGGGAAAAGTCGCTCTTGGCGTCCTGGCTGCATTGTCGGCTTTGGCCGGTAAAATCTTCGGTTTAATAATAATTCTGCCTCTGCTTTTTTGTTTCTGGCATGAAGGTGAACCTAAACGAATTAAAAATATGTCGATTGTTTCTATATCATGCATATTAACCGTAGTACTATGGATGCTTATCTTCTACGGCAAAAATATGGGGCTTCTATTAAGTTATTTTTCCGCGCAGACAGTCGGGCAGTATGGCTTACCGAATGCACTCAAATCGCCAATAACGTTTTTGGAAAGGCTGATTAGTTTCGGCAATGATACACGTTATTATTTTAATGCACCGAGTGCAGGCATAGTCGGTTTTCTGGCATTCATTATTATCCTCTATTCAAAAACAAAGAAGAACCTAAAGCAAAGCATCCCTCTGGTTTTCCTGATAGGCTGGTTCGTTGTTGGTCAATTCTTTTTTAGCCCGGAAAATTATAGACCATTAAGATATATATATATGCTTTACTTTCCACTGGCAGGTCTGGGGGCATATTTGTTTTCGCGGGATAAACAAATCGAAAACAAAGCAGACAAAAAGAATAGCTTTTTGTTTTGCATGGCTCTTTTCTTTCTGATTTGGATATTTATAGAACAGCTGGCTTTTAATATTTTCTATGACAATCAATTTATGATGCTCAATCGAAAACTGGTTTGGTACTCGGCATTGGCGGCAGTCTTTATTATGCTTATTGAAATAAAATTCGGGTTTCTGAGAATTACTACAAATAAATACTTTAAGATTTTCATCCTCGGTCTTATCGCGGTTTATACGCTCTGGAATTTTCAAACCGACTATCTTAATTGGCAAAAACATAAATCATACAACATCATGGAAGCCGGTCGAGATATAGCCGAAATACTGAATCCTAACGCCATTATCTGCGGACCACTGGCGCCATCACTGCTTCTTGAAAGTAATCTTAAGGGTGTTATCTACGGAGCTGGCGTAACCGATCAGAACCCTGCCTATTTCAGTCAATATCCAATTACACATTTTATTGTCGAAGAAAGTCGCTCGGCCGATATTATAAAAAAGTTCCCGGCCCTGTCGTCAGCCGATGCGGTGAGTCCTTATTGGATTCGCGATTATAAATATGTTCTGGCAAGAATCAACCATCTTACAGGCAATGAGCAGGCCGCTTTGTATAAGCCAACCAATTTTGAAATCGGACGGCTGTTCATGGAAAGAAAAGTATATGACAGCGCCGTGTTTTATATGGAGAGATTCAGAAAAGAATTCCCAAACAACAAATCGGTCCTGCTGGCGCTGGGCAAAACCTATCCTTTTCTCGGTCAAGTTGAAAAGGCGGAAGAAATTCTTAAGAAAGCCATATCACTTTATCCGCGTGATTATTCAGTTCACCTGGCGCTGGGTTTTTATTATCATATTAAATATGTGATGTCGGGCGATAAACAGTTTCTACTTCTTGCCGATGAAGCCTATCAAAATGTACTTAATATTAATCCTTACCAGATTGATGTTATA
>CAZJLX010000401.1:2771-3019 GCA_964546545.1 uncultured Ignavibacteriaceae bacterium
CCATATACCGGCTCTGTTGAAAATCTATTGAAAAGTAGTTTATTGGGATCTTTGAGTAATGAGATTTATATTGTTCAGCGGCTCGAAATTTCAACCTCGCAACCGTTAATCCTAACCGTAAACCTATGTAGATTAGTAACTTGCCAATTTTTGCTCCCCCGGCAAGACTCGAACTTGCGACCCGCTGATTAACAGTCAGCTGCTCTACCAACTGAGCTACAGGGTAGTATAGCAATACTATATATCGT
>CAZJLX010000402.1:0-3018 GCA_964546545.1 uncultured Ignavibacteriaceae bacterium
TTCGGTTATACGCAACCGATAACTATGCTCCAGAATGTGCCACCCGGTAAATATTTCAAATGAAGCGGCCGTGGTTAATTCCAGTTGGCGTGATTTCAGGAAATTACGCTTGCCCCATGAAGCCGAAGATGACCATTTTAAATCCTTGACTGAATCCTGGGCAAAACCGGTTTTAATCGAAACATAATGCGATTTCTTTTCTTTAACAGACAGGATCAAATTCGGATTGTTTCTCAGCCGCCCGTTAGCCGAATCACCCAGTGACGGTTGAAGTTGAAGGGTCAAAAAATAACCGGTATTTAACAACCTTTTCTGAGAATCAATAATACCTTTTCGCCGATATAAATCCCCTGGTTTAAATGTCATCTCGCGGTTGATTAACGTGGTATCGAAATTGTTGACGCCCTTAATAGTCAATCCCCCGAAATGTACCAAAGAATCGGAATAAACCACAAATGTCACATGAGTAAAATTATCTTCCACCGTGGTGTCAATATTGTATTCCGCATACGCGTAAGGATAGCCATTATTGGCGTGAACAGATTTGATATCATATAGCGCCTGACGTAGTTTAAAGGGGTCAGCCGGCTGCTGACGTTTAAATCGATCGAAGATTTTTACGAATTCATGGTACTTGCTGAGAGCATTATCGCCTGTATGTTCAAAACCACCATAATAAAACTGACGACCCTCCTCTATAGTTATATGTACTATAGCATTTGAATCCGGTTGTCTCGGTTCAAAACTTTCGCTAACTTTGACACCAAGAAAACCGGCCGACAAATATAGATATTTTATATTGGCCGTATCGCGCATAATAGTCTCTTTTTGCACTCGTCGCCTGCGATCCTGACCCAAAAACTTAAATAAATTTTTAAAAAAGTTACCGCTTTGGGAAAATAATGCCTTTTGGATAGTCTCTTCGGTAAAGAATGGTTCCTTGCCGGCGACAATAGGCTTGATCGTTATATCGATTTCCGCTATTACCGGTTTTTTACTTAGCCATTTCCGGAGATCCTGTTTGGCAAGGGCATGGTTAACAACCAATACCGATAAAATAATAATCGAAAAGAAGATTCTCTTTAATCTGTAATAATTCAATTAATAATCCCGGAAAAATTTTAGGTTCAAAGAGTACAGGTTGTCTTCATCGATCTGTCCCTCCATCAATAAAAACCTTTGAAACCGATATTCAAATCCTGCCTCGCGCCTTTCCTGAAGAGAGAGCGCCGAGCGACCATAAATATATAAATTGGGCAGGGTGTAAAAGCCCAGCGTAAAGGTTGTCCCCAGGGGATCAAACTTATCACCATAGACCGGGTCTATTTCAAAGGTCTCGACACCCAGGGTTCGGGAGCCGATACGACCTACCTGTGAACTTAAATAGCTTGTGGCTCGACTTAAAATCATACTTTCGGTTCCGACACCGGTAGTATCGGTCAATGTCTGATCCAGCACCAAAACCGCCGCGATTTCTTCGGTGCTGAATTCCGACTCATCCGCAGCCGTGATAATCGGTTTATCCAATGTTCCGGTGACATTCACTTTTAATAACCGGCTGTAAGTCTCAATCTCGCCGTAAAATTGATTTGGGGTCGTGCCACGTATTTTGGTTGAGGCTTCCAGATTCAGTGTTGGATTCGGATATTCAATATCTTCATAACTAATTGTCCCGCCCGGCTCCAAACGGAAAGTTCGATCGGCAAAATAGGCCTTTCCGCGAAGAATCTCCATTGTCCCGTAATATCTGAATCGATCATTTTCCCGAACAAATTGAATATCAGAGGATAACTCGGCATCGATATCATCATTTTTGACCCAAAGATTCGAGACGGCCTGAATATCGAGATATAAATCCCAACTATTTTTTTCTTGAAGAGTTGAGAGAAGCAACCAGCCTTCATTACCAGCCGCAAAATTTTCGAGATATTGCACTGAAATCGGCCGCACTTCACCTTCGACCGTAGGCGGGGTCATCCCCGTGATAGTCAAATCGGCGTCAAAAACTCCCGAAATATCGCCCAATTCATAACGGGCCGGGAAATTACGGGTATTAAGCGAAATATCATAATCTAACTGATCGAGTGAATTTACGATAACTTTGCCTCTGGCTCCCAGCCAGCCTTTTTTGCCGCCATTTCGGCATTCGGCATAAACAGTATCGATTAAAACCCTGTTGCCAATCATTCTTATATCTACGCTCAACTTCTCCAAAGGATCGATTAGATCATATACTTTCAATCGTCCGTTCTTCAATTTTGCCAACCCATTTATTTCCGGATTCCTGTAAGTTCCGGTTACTTCAAAATCGGCATTAAAATCACCGGTCAAATCCTCGACATCATGAAAAAGCATACTGACAAGATCCAGACGAGAATCAGTGGCACGGATTTTGATATTCTGTTCTTTATCCGGGAGCCGATTCGATATTCCAGTTAAAGAAAGATTAATCGGAAAGGTTCCGCGCGCATCATAGCGGCCATATTCACTTTTAACAGAGGCTGACTTAATCTCAACCAGACTGTTTTTATATTCAATATCCGTTTCCAAATTGCCAAGTATAAGGCTCATAAATCGCAGTGAGTCAATTTTACCCTTGATTTTCATGACCGGATCTTTTAAGGTCCCGGCCAGATCTATCTGGCCCGAAGCAAATCCATGTAAATCGTACTCATCAGTATAAAGATTTAGCCAGGGCGTGATATATATATTGCGTCCCAGTATTGTAAAATCGATAACGTCATCGTTTTGTATCCGGCCGGTGCCTTCAATAAACCCTGTTGGCCTGAGGAGTCGACAATTGATAAAATCGTAACCGGCAGAATCAATAGTTATAATAATCGAAGAATCATTACTAAAATGAAGCGACATCAGTTCGATCTCCGCCGAGTCAATGTTCAATTTCTGCGGATAGGATAAATAATCCAGCCAACCAAAAAATTCTGCGTCGGCATATTCATTGCTGAACAGTACATTTTCAATGCGGACGTACTGGGAATCAACAGCCAATTTCATACT
>CAZJLX010000403.1:0-3016 GCA_964546545.1 uncultured Ignavibacteriaceae bacterium
AGCGGCCAGGTCATCGGTTCGGTCAATTTTTGCTCCAGAATCTGGTTCAGAGAACGGGGACAGCCGACTGTCACCAGGCCCAGACCGCTGCGAACCGAAGCCTTCGCCGCCAATGTCGCCGCACCGGTCAGGCCGGTCGAGCCGGCCAGAATAAACAATTTACCGAAATCGCCTTTATGACCGTTGGGTTTACGTTTCGGCAACAGCGAGGCGACCAGCTCGGGAGTTATCAAATTTTCGGCGATCGCAAACGATTCGACAACATCATCGGGAATTCCGATCGGGACCACTTCCACGATACCCGACAGTTCCCGCCCCGGCGAATAGTACAGCCCTGTTTTAGGCAGAGCCAGAGTATACGTATATTCGGCCCGTACAACGGCATCTTCATGCGTTCCGTTGTCGACATTCAAACCGGAGGGACAATCGATTGCGATAACCGGAAGAGTCTGGCTATTTATATATTCAATAAATTCAGCCAATAATCCCCGCGGCACCCCGGTAAAGCCGGTTCCGAAAATGGCATCGATAAGATAGTCGGCTTCAATATCATCGGGTAGTTGCTCGACATGTTCAATCGGAATTAATTTAATACCGGCTTCGGCGGCCCGATTAAAATTCAGCCGCGCATCCTCGGATAATTTCTCGGCCGGTGACGGAAAATAGATTTGGATATCCGCGCCCCACTTATAAAGGTAACGGCCAACTACAAATCCATCGCCCCCGTTATTACCCTTGCCGCAGAAGATGACTATTTTTTTGCCCTTTGGATTTTCGAGAATTTGATCGCGGATACGTTCGGCAATACCCCGCCCGGCATTTTCCATCAGTTCCGGCCCCGGTATGCCCCTGTTTTCGATAGCCTCGCGGTCAACCGCGCGCATCCTGTCGGCGTTGACCAGTTTCATACCGATTAATTTCCTTTTTTGCCCGTAACTTTCTTTTTACGATTCTTGCCGGTCGTCAAATCCACTTTTTTATCAAGAGCCAGTTTAAAAACTTCGCCGACATTCGAAACAAATTTAAATCGGACACCTTTTTTAATCTCCCGCGGAATTTCGCCCATCTCTTTTTTATTTTCCATCGGTAGCAGGACGGTTTTAATCCCGGCGCGAAAGGCTGCCAGAAGTTTTTCTTTCATTCCGCCGATCTGAAGAACCTCGCCGCGCAAAGTAATCTCCCCGGTCATAGCCAGAAGCGGTTTGACCGGTCGATTTGACAGAAGCGAAGCCAGCGCCGTCGCCATCGTAATACCGGCCGAGGGACCATCTTTGGGTGTCGCTCCCGAGGGAACATGAATATGTATTTCATGATTTTCGCAATAATCGGGTGCAATACCCAGTTCGGCGAAATGGGTTCGGACATATGACAGCGCCGCCATCGCCGATTCCTTCATGACATCGCCAAGATGCCCGGTCAGGGTCATAGCTTTTTTGCCCGGCATAGCCGTTGCCTCAACCATCAGCATGACACCACCCGCCGATGTCCAGGCCAGCCCCGGAACCACCCCGATTTGCCCCTCACGCGAAATAACTTCGGGAGAAAACTGTATCGGGCCGAGATATTTTGGTACATCTATTTCATCAATCCTGAATTTCTTTTTGGATCCGGCGGCTATCCTGCGCGCAACCTTACGGCAGATTGAGGCAATCTCCCGTTCCAGATTACGCAAACCGGATTCCCGCGTATAACCATTGACCAGCGTCAAAATCGCATTATCCTTAAGCGTTAGCTGTTGTTTTTGTATTCCATGATTGTCCAGTTGTTTGGGTATCAGGTGGCGTTTGGCAATCTGAAGTTTTTCCAGATCAGTATACCCCGGAATACGGATAATTTCCATCCGGTCGCGCAACACCGGGGGAATCGGATCAAGCAGATTGGCGGTCGTGACAAACATGACTTTCGAGAGATCATAAGGTACATCGAGATAATGATCGGAAAAAGTATCGTTCTGTTCCGGGTCGAGCACTTCCAGAAGAGCCGAAGAAGGATCACCCCGAAAATCGGAACCGAGTTTGTCGATTTCATCGAGCATTATAATCGGATTACTCGAACCGGCCCGTTTAAGAGACTGGATAATACGTCCTGGCAAAGCACCGATATAGGTCCGTCGATGTCCGCGGATTTCCGCTTCATCGCGCATCCCGCCCAGTGATATACGCTCAAAGCGTCGACCCATCGCACGCGCCAGCGACCGGCCGAGCGAAGTTTTCCCAACCCCCGGCGGTCCGACAAAACATAAAATCGGGCCTTTAACATCACTTTTCAGTTTACGGACCGCCAAATATTCCAGGATCCTGTCTTTGACTTTATCCAGATCGTAATGATCTTCATCCAGCACTTTTTTGGCTTTGCGCAAATCAAGCATATCTTTCGTCGTGTATGCCCAGGGTAAATTTATCAGCCAATCGATATATGTCCGTGAAACGGTGTACTCCGCCGAAGCCGGATTCATATGCGACATCCTGTCAAGCTCTTTCAACGCCGCTGTCTCGGCTGTTTCCGACATTCCGATTTCTTTGATTTTTTGCGCGAATTCATCTATTTCAGCCCGGTCATCTTTTTCACCCAGTTCCCGGCGAATCGCTTTCATCTGTTCGCGCAGAATAAATTCACGCTGCACCTTCCCCAATTCGGACTGCGCTTCAGATTGTATTTTTTTCGAGATATCGAGGACTTCAATTTCTTTATTTAACGCGGCCGACAGACGTTCCATCCGTTTATAAACATCGCGTTCCTCGATAATCTCCTGTTTTTCCCGAATGGAAAACCCGAGACTGGAAGCAATCAGATCGGCCAGCTTTGAGGCCGAATCCTGATTGATAGCCGAAATATATAAATCTTCCGATAGATTCGGCGATAGATCGACCACTTTTTTAAGCTGTTCGGTCAGGTTTCGCTGAAGCGCCTCAAGTTTCATTTTGTCATGAATCAGATCTTCGACGATTTCGACTTCGGCTGTCAGATATATTCCCGATTTGAGAAATCTATTAATTTTTATTCTAGAAAATGTAAA
>CAZJLX010000404.1:0-3016 GCA_964546545.1 uncultured Ignavibacteriaceae bacterium
ATCGGCCTCGATACTATTTTATATATCGCCGATATAATGTTCGAGGAATTCAAGGACAGTCACTATGCGGCTCCTCCGCTTTTGCGTCGAATGGTTAATTCGGGTTATATGGGAAAAAAATTGGGTCGCGGTTTTTACGAATACAATAAATAAACAGTGGAGAAATAGAGATGGATTACAAAAATATTATTGTCGAGAAGGATGATCGGGTAGTCTTAATCACCCTGAATCGTGAAAAGGCTCTAAATGCTCTGAACAGTGAAATAATCGGCGAACTGCTGGACTTTTTCCAGACCAGTCGGACCGACAAAACAATCGGTTGTGTCATAATTACCGGCGGGGGCAAGGCCTTTGTTGCCGGGGCCGATGTGGCCGAGCTGGCTAAATGTGATGTCAAAGAGGCGGTGCAGACATCAACCCGAGGTCATTATCTGATGAAGATGATTGAAAGTTTCCCGCGCCCGGTGATTGCGGCGATAAATGGTTTTGCCTTGGGCGGCGGATGTGAACTGGCCCTGGCCTGTGATATTAGACTCGCCTCCGAAAAAGCGAAATTTGGCCAGCCGGAAGTTGGCCTGGGGATTATTCCCGGTTATGGCGGAACCCAGCGTATGGCGCGGATGGTTGGCAAGGGTAAGGCCAAGCAGTTGATGCTTACCGGCGAAATAATCAGCGCCGCCGAAGCATATCGCATCGGCCTCGCCGATGAGATTTATCCCCACGACGAACTTCTTGATAAGGCGAAGGAGATGGCCCGATCAATTGCCTTAAAGGGACCGTATGCCGTAACCATCGCCAAGGAATGCGTTAATCGAGGGATCGATATCAATCTGACCGCCGGTTGCGATCTGGAAATCGCAAGTTTCGGTACAATTTATGGCACCAAAGATGCCCTTGAAGGACTGAACGCCTTTCTTGAAAAACGGCCACCGAAGTTTAAGGGTGAATAAATATTCGGGCAGGCAGAATTGCCTGCCTTTTTTATGTCAGATATTTTGCGTATAGTATAATTATGAAGTCTGTTTTACTCATTTCTTGTATATTAATCTTATCTGTTTCACGGCCGTCAGATGCCGCCGATTTTCGCAGTACGATTGATTCATTATCGGATTACTCAACCGAAAAAGCGAAGGAGATAGACGCCGATAATATTTCAATCCCGATTGAGCATGGCGAGATTCTGCTCGAGCGCGGCAAGTTGTATGTGACCGGATATTTTCGCGGTCTGCCGACCGCTCTCTTTTTTATGGGAGCCGGTCGGTTTAATTTTACAACAGAGAAAGCAATAGAAAAAGAGCAGATAAAGCGATTTTATCGGACCGATTCGGTTGCGGTCAAATTCGATCAGTTGTATGTAGCTTTTCCGGGTGACAGCAGATTATCCCGCCGTTTTAAAAATATGGGTGCGGTAAAGGAGCCGCCCTATCAGGTGAAAACGATGCTTAAAAGTATCCGTACGGTACCTGATAAAAAATTCAAATTTAATCTGCCGTTAAATATATATAAAGCGTCTGTTGAGAACCGCAAAAGTCTCCTGTGGATAAATGCTCTTAAAGAGCGTTATTTTCATACGATTTATTTTTATGATCCACATGACGAGGAAGAGATATCGCTTTATAAGTACACCTCAAATTTCACCACACCGCAGTTAGTCTCTTCCTTTTCTGACTCCAAGGCAGGGGAGGAGAATAATCAGATTAACCTGTTCCAATATGATATGGATATCGATATCTCCACCACCGGAAAATCATCGATCGTCTGCCGGCTATCTTTTGAGGTTTTATCCGACAGAATCAGGATCGTTGAATTTAATTTTCCGGCCGAATATAGCGTCGATTCGGTATTGGGCGATATTACCGACTCGACATCGTTTATTAAGGAAAAAGACCGCCCCGGACTGATCGTCCAACTGGATCGATTTTATTATTCGGGCGATACGGTTCGGCTTGATGTTTATTACCAAACCAATCTTTTTCGACATTATATGCGATATGGGGCGGTGCAGGATCATCTGACCCACTGGTATCCGTACAACGGTTATCGGCAGCTTTCGGAGTACCGGATCAGATATAAAATCGATAATGGCTTTGATTTTATCTCAGTGGGTAAAAAACTGGCTGATTCATTGGCCGAAGATAAACGAATTCTGGAATATCTGGCCGACTATCCGACCCCGTATATCAGTTTTAACTATGGTGTTTTTGATTCGGTGGTGGTCGATACGACCGAAATTCCGATTTATATTCGCTTTCTGAAAAGCGACAGCCCGACCGCCATTCTGGGCAACCCGCATATTCAGAAGGTGGTCGATGATGTTGCCGGCTCGTTTGCTTTTTATCAAAACAATTTTGCACCATACCCGTTCGATCGCCTCGATATAACGTCGATGGCGGTCGGCTTCGGTCAGGGTTCGCCCGGGCTGGTGCATCTGTCGCGCGAGACATTCAATAAGTCGGTGGAGGGTGTCGATGACAAGTTTCGCGCTCATGAGGTGGCGCATCAGTGGTGGGGGCAGTTGATTAATCCGAAAAGTTATCATGATGTCTGGCTCTCGGAGGGCTTTGCAGAGTATTCGGCCGGTTTGTATATTCTCAAAGGCAAAGATGATAAAGAAGAATTTCATGATATCCTGAAAGAGTGGGCCGATAATATTATAAAAGGGAGCAAAATCCGCGAGGAAGATGCAATCGGCTTTAAGGCCGGACCGATAATATTGGGGCATCGTCTTAATTCGGAGATGTCGCCAGGCGATTTTACGGTAATGAATTATTATAAGGCGGCCTATCTGCTTCACATGCTCCGTTTTGAGATGATGCAAAAATATGGCGACGATAATAAGTTTTTTGAGATGCTGGCCGCATATATCAAACAATATTCCGGGCAACTGGTCAGTTCCGAAGATTTTATAGAAGCGGTTCGACCTTATCTGAAAGATCGCACCGACCTTTTTTTCGAGCAGTGGCTCTATGACTGGCGGGTTCCGAAAATAGAAAAAAAAGATAAGAAAAATAAAGAT
>CAZJLX010000405.1:0-3013 GCA_964546545.1 uncultured Ignavibacteriaceae bacterium
GGATTTGGATTTCCGATCGGAAATTCGTATGGAGGTGTGGATAATATCAAAACGATTGCCTGGAATATGCGCTATGAGGCTGGTAAATTTATTCTCGATAATTCAATTGGTATCTCATGGGGAAGTGGAGGAGACAAAGATACCCTCTTCAGTTACAGCGGCGGAGGGCAAATTGTCGATAAGCGATCTGTAGCTGTAATTCCCTGGGATATTGGTATGAGATATGTGTTCAACCGTTCAGCCGATTTTTCACCTTTTGTAGGCGGTGGACTCGGTTTTCATTTTGTCGCTTCTCAGGAAACAGAAGGGGTCGAATATTCGCGAAGTGATCAGGCGCTGGCCATACATCTGGCCGGTGGTGTTTACGCGTTTCAATCCTATGATTTTCGCCTAACGATTGAAGGAAAATATACGATTGTATTTACCGATGCCTTTGATCCTGATGAGAGTACTTCACAGCAAATAGGAATCGCGCTTACCTTGGCGCGTAAATTCGAAAAGGGTGAAAAGCGGGGATGTATGAGCGGCGGCTGTCTCTTTTAAAATTGACTCAAAAAAGTCTTTATCGGGGCGGCTCTGCCGCCCCTTTTTTTTCTCGCCTTTCCCAAAGATTAGAAATAACATTTCCGATTTATCGACGTCATAATATTGACAAATTAATTTGTCCGCCTAAATTGAATGAAATTGAGGAATTAATCGATGCGGGAGAGAGGCATGCTTAAAGAATTTATTCTCGTAATTCTGGCAATTTTAATTTTTGTTTTACCTGTTTCAGCCAAATATAAAACAGTGCTGTTTGAATTCGATGCCATCAATGTCGATCGGGAGACGATTGTCGCGGCGACGCATATTTTCTCCAACGAACTTAACGCGACCGGGAAATTCGCTATTATGCCCAAAGATGATGTCCGGGAAAAACTGAACGAATATGGCGTCATCGATAAAAGCTGTTATGCGGTCGGCTGTGCGGTGGAATATGGCGAGATAGTCGGCGCCAATATGGCGATTATCGGCACTTTGACTTTGCTTGGCAGTCGGATTACGGTTGAGGCGCAACTGGTCAGTGTCATTCGTGGCGAGACCGTTTTCGGCGACCGTTTTTCGACCAATACGATCGAGGAACTGGAGCAGGCGCTGCGCAAACTGGCGCGGGCGCTTGACTCTCGCAAAAAAATATCATCTGAGGTAACCCGTTTCGGTATCACCGAAGAGGAGACCAAAGAACCGCGACGGCGCAAATCATATATCACCACCGGGGCATCTTTTGGTTTTGGATTCCCGACCGGCAATTCCTATGCCGATGTCAGTCAGCTGAAAATTCTGGCCTGGTCGATGAGAATCGATGCCGGCAGTTTTGTGGTCGATAATTCGGTTGGCCTCTGCTGGGGCGGTGGCGGTGAAAGCGAAGTCAAATTGGAGAACGGGACAGTGCTGTTAAAAGACAGCCGCTCGGTATTAATTTTCCCCTGGGATATCGGCATGCGTTATCTGTTTAATCGTGAATCCGATTTTTCACCGTTTATCGGAGGCGGACTGGGACTGCATTTTGTCCTGGGCCGTGAAGGAGATAAAGCGGCCGGAGGCGGCGATATAAATTATGTCAGCGGCTCGCAATCGATGGCGGTGCATCTGGCGGCCGGGCTGTATGCTTTTCAATCGTACGATTTCCGCCTGACTCTTGAGGGCAAATACACTTATTTAATAACCGATGCTTTTGTCGATGCCGATAATGCGCAGCAAATCGGTATCTCGATTTCCATTTCGCGCAAGTTTGAAAAGAAAGAGAAACGGGGCTGTATGAGTGGCGGTTGTCTTTTCTAAGCGGCCGAAATGGCCGGATATTGTGCGGGTCAAACTTGACTTAAGCTGTTTTATCGGATAATATTTAAATATGAAATTCCGAGTATGTATAATTTTGTTATTTCTGATACTTTTTTTAAGTATGTCGGACGTTTTGGCCGACGAAAACTTAATTTCCGATGATCTGAATTTTATTTTGCGACATCAAAATATTTCAATAACCGATAGTCCGGAAAATAATCAGCGATTATCGGAAAAAAACAAAATCAAAGAGCATAGCACTTCCGAGTTATCTCTCGCAGGCAAATCAGTAATCAAGCTGTATCAAACGGTTATATCCTCACAGGATTTTGAGGCCTGCAATTTTTATCCATCATGTTCACATTTTGCATCGGACGCGCTGGAACAGGCCGGCTTTGTAAAAGGTCTTCTGCTGACTGCCGACCGATTAACCCGCTGTCATTGGTTCGCGCGGCCGCAGCGATTTGATTCGGAAACGCATATTCAAAAAATAACGGATAATAAAATATATGATCCGATGGAGTATTATCAAAGCGGCGAATAATATGAAGGTAATATTTTTCAATATCGCATTACTGCTTATTTTATTGACACCTCTGTGGGCCGATAAGGATCAGAAATCAAAAATTGTCGATTACTTTTCGCCCGAAAATATTTTAAAATTCGCCGATTATCTGTATGATAACGGCGATTATATCCGTGCCGCCGGGGAGTATCAAAGATATATTTATTTGGCCGATTCTGAAGATAATGACAGTTTGTACTATAAAACGATCAGGGCGCTGTTTTCAGGCGGCGATTATGATCATTGCTTAAATCTATTGTCCCGTTTTGAAGATAAGTACCCTAACTCTGAATATCTTGAGCAGTCTACTGTCTGCGAGGCTGTTATAAATTACCGGTTGGAAAATTATAAAAAAACTCTGGAGTTAGCCGAACAGACGGAGTCATTAAATCCATGCCTGAACCGGCTGGTTGCAGGTATGAGCTATCTTAAGCTGCAACAAGTGGCTCAGGCTCAAAAGATATCCTGTTTTGATAATTCGACCGACATCTGCGACGAATATAAAGAATCTTTGATCCGCCTGTGCGATTTTACTCACGAGGCCGACAATCTCTCGTTTAAAAGCAGCTTCAAAGCCGGTATCTTTTCCGCTCTGATTCCCGGCAGCGGCAAAATATATAGCGGTCG
>CAZJLX010000406.1:0-3009 GCA_964546545.1 uncultured Ignavibacteriaceae bacterium
AAGCGATTTCAACGTTCCTGTCAGCATATTATTACCCCGAGCCATTTGTTCGGGAGTCCCAGACTGCATTGCCTGCGATCTTGCTTTGGTCACTTTTTCAAACAGATTTTTTTCGTGCGATGCATAACCCTTGACCGTTTCCACCAGGGCAGGTACAAGGTTATATCTTTTTTTTAACTGAACATCAATATCCGACCATGACGATTCTGTCGATGTGCGAAGCCTTACCAAACCGTTGTATATAGAAACGACAAAAACGGCCAGCGCTATGATGGCACCTATAAAGACTAAAAATCCTGTCATATGAACTCCTTTAATTTATATCAAACCTGATTTCCTTCGATTATTAGAAACTGCATCGTTTCTAAAATGCGAATCCCGTTGAATTCCGTCAAGTTTTGACATTTTTTATGTATATAAAATATTCCCTTAACAAAATCCATCAACTAATGGGGAGCAGTATAAGATTTTCAAACCGAAAGATCAATCAATTGTGATAATGTTGAGAGATTTACAGAAAAACGGATATTAGCACTGATAAATGTCGTAGCTTATATATAGACTGTAGGAGAAACCGAAATTTGCCTATTTCATCCGTAATCTCAAACCTAAAAAGGTTGCGAAATTCGTATAATGCGATCCCCTCCATGAATTTTGAAGCTCGATTAACATCGGCCTTCTTCGGTATTGAATTGCCGAGCCTATATGTGCATGCCGAACCAGCTATATTTATCAGATTCCGACTCCGCATGCGGTGGCATCGTTAAGTAGGCTGACTTCGGACAACAAAATAACAGAAGTGACGTATATTAAAAATATGATCAAGACCGATAGATTGATACTGAGAAGAATGAGAGAAGATGATGCGGAGGCGCTGTTTGATATTTTCTCCGATCCGGTTGCGATGCATTACTTCGGTGTGGTTTTTGATCGGCCCAGAATGAATAAATGGGTAAAAGATAATCTTGAACACGAGCAACGGCATGGCTATTCGCTGCTTTCAGTAGTTTTGAAGGATAATAGTGAAGTCATTGGTGATTGTGGTTTTGAAACGGATGAGATCGACGGCAAACTAATAGTCGGTATCGGCTTTGATTTCAAACGTTCATATTGGGGCAAAGGATATGCGACTGAAGCTGCAAAGGCGGTGCTGGAGTACGGATTTACCAATTTCGAGTTTGGCAGTATCTCCGGTTGGATCGATCCAAAGAACATACCCTCCCAACGAGTGGCGGAAAGGATAGGCATGTCGGTGGATAAATACGTCGATCGCGGAGGAAAGAAGTACGCGCTGTATAGCATTAAGAAAAAAGACTGGGACACAGCGAAACTGATAAAGTAACGGGAGTCGGTTATCATGATACAAAGAAATCATCCAGATATTCCAATATCCTTTGAATCTCGACGCCTGCACCTCAGATCCTACCGTCCCGGAGATGGGCCTTGTTATTACGCGGTTTGTCTTAGAAATCGAAAGCACTTATTACGTTACGAATCAGACAATGTTGTAATGCAACTCAAGAGTCAGGAGGATGCAGAGAATACCGTTTGCGAACTGGCAGAGCTTTGGGAGAAACGCAAAAGCTTTTTCATTGGAGTCTTTGATAAGCAAGACGGGCATTTCGTGGCTCAAATCTATGTCGGCCCCGTTAATTGGGATTTGCCTGAGTTTCAGATTGGGTTTTTCGTTGACAAAGATCACGAGGGGCGGGGTTACATGACGGAAGCAGTCAAGGTAACTCTCGGTTTTGTCTTTCACCGTCTGGGAGCACGTCGCGTCAGTGCAGAGTGTGATGATACTAATATTCGAAGCATGCGCGTACTTGAACGATGTGGCATGGCAAGAGAGGGCATGATACGAGAGAACAAACGCAACACCGACGGGACTATCAGCGGGACCAATCTATACGGCCTGCTGAAAGATGAATTTGAGCGGATTTGCGGATCGGAAAACAGATAGCGGTCGATAACTACTTTCAGATTGCTCATTGGAGAGGTTGCGTGCAGTCAATAATCATAACTTCGGGGCCATTCTCGGAATCCAACAGCAGGTTTTTGCCACCGAAATCGATATTATGGTTGCCAACGCCGGTATAAGTGCCGGGAGCGACCAAAACAGTGTCCACTTTTGGCTGAAACGAAACCTGCTGGGCAAGACGACACTGGATTTCACACTGTAAAATGGAACAGTAATGATTCGGATGGCCGCGAGATAGCCACCGGAGTATAATTCTATCGATTAAGAGCTGGATATTTTATTAAGCCGAAGAAAATGTTTCTGCTAAGATAGTCGTTTTATACTGGCAATAACGAAAGGTCGGTTACAATCCGACCTTTTATTTGATTTTTTAATTGCTATCTAAGCCAGTACTCCTCAAGACGTTATTCAATTGTTTTTTCTGTCGCCGCATAGAATTTTCGATAATCCGGTTGTGGAAATCGTTGCAGTTTCGAGCGTTCCCATAAAATATCAAAACCGAAAATGCCATGACCTCACCAACCGGCATTAGTTCTTCGTTTTGAAATCCTCCATGAACTGGGCCAGCTTTTCGGCCCCTTCCAACGACATGGCGTTGTACACCGAAACTCGCACGCCGCCCACAGATCGGTGACCTTTCAGTCCTACAAAACCAGCCGCCTTGGCATCGGCTATGAACTTCTTGTCAAGCTCCTCCGAAGGCAGTCGCAACGTGATGTTCATCCATGACCGACTCGCATTTTCCACCGCGCCCCTGAAGAAGTCCGGGTTATTGTCTATGATGCCATAGATCAGGTTTTTTTTCTTCTCGTTGGTCTTCTCGATGCCCTGAAGACCGCCCTGTCTCTTGATCCACTCAAGCATCAATTTGACAACATAAACCGAAAACGACGGTGGGGTATTGTATAACGATTTCTTGGAAGCCTGGGTCTTATAGTTGAGCAGCGACGGCAGATCATCGTTTGATTTCTGCAACAGATCGTCGTGTATAACCACCAGTGTCGTCCCCGACGGCCCCAGATTCTTCTGCG
>CAZJLX010000407.1:0-1972 GCA_964546545.1 uncultured Ignavibacteriaceae bacterium
GCCGATTCGAGATTGGTTTTTAAAATCGTCGATTCCTGATCACCTTTGCCGACAAAGCGACCGGTATTAATATCAATCGTCACCATCGCTTCGGTCTGATCGATTACCAAATACGAACCCTTTTTGATCCAGACTTTACGATCCAGCATTTTATCGATTTCCGCTTCCAGTTTGTAAAGATCAAAAAGCTGTGTTGCGCCTTTATAAAGTTCGACGCGATTTTTAAGATGCGGCATAACATGTCGGGTGTAAGACATTATTGTGCGGTATTCGGCGCGGTTATCCACCAGTAGCCGATCGACATCATCGGTGAAAATATCTCTCAGAATCGAGGTCGTCATCTCTTCTTCTTTATGAATAAGAGCCGGTGATTCCATTGTCTCCGACTTTTTTAACATAACGGCCCACAATTTGCCCAAACGCCTGATATCGGTTTTGAAATCAGATTCTGATTTTCCCTCGCCTTCAGTCCGCACGATCAGGCCGAATCCCTCCGGTTTTAGCGGATGAGCTATCTTTTTTAATCGTCGTTTTTCGTTCCAGCTCGGAATTTTTTTGGAAACACGGACATGATCATCATTGGGAATCAGAACCATATACCGCCCCGGTATCGAAACTTCGGTCGTCACTCTCGGACCCTTGGTCGAAATTGGTTCCTTAATGACCTGCACCATTACATCCTGACCCTCTTTGAGGACCGTCTCGATTCCGGCCCGTCGGCTTTTTCTGACAATTTCCGTCGGCGGTTCATCATCGACATATTCCGGATCGAACCGTTTCTCATGGGAAGTTATATCTCCGATATCGGACCCGTGCAAAAAAGCGGCTTTTTCAAAACCGATATCGATGAAGGCGGCCTGCATACCGGGTAGAACCGTCTTTATTTTGCCCTTGTAAATATTTCCGACCAGTCTTTCCGACTGTGGACGTTCGACATAAAGCTCCACCAGGCGCTCATCTTCCATAATCGCAATCCTGGTTTCGTACTCGGAAAAGTTAATCAGTATCTCTTTGCTCATTGGTTACTCAATTCTCCTTCAACTCGTTCGCCCATCAACTCGCCTTTGGCAGGTTGATAGCCGCTTACAAATTCGCCCCCGGTCATACTTTTTTTCCCTTCGGGACGTAAATTTTTTATTTCGATGACCCGGTCGGCCACCGCCACTAATAAGTGGTTTTTTTGTGAAATAATCGTTCCGGGGCGCAATTTTTCTTCCGGTTTTATTTCTGACAAACCGGCGCAGAATATTTTTAACTTTTTGCCCCTGAAATAAGTGAATGCGCCGGGAACCGATGACAACCCCCGGATAAAATTAATTACATTTTGTGCCGGAAAACCGAAATCAATCAGACAATCGTACGGATTAAGTTTCGGCGCCGGTGTCGCTTTTAAATTGTCCTGGATACACGGAGTGACATCACCGGCCTCGATTAAATCCAGCGTTTTATCCAGAACCGGTCCGGCTTTTTCGGAGAGTCGGGCATGCAGTTCGTCGAATATTTCTTCATCCCCGATTTCAATTTTTTCCTGATAAATAATATTGCCGCTATCGATCTTTTGTTTCAGGAAAAAAGTTGTCAGGCCGGTTTCTCGTTCGCCGTTTATCAGCGCCCAGTTTATTGGAGCCGCGCCGCGATATTTGGGTAGGAGAGAGGCATGCAGATTAATCGACCCGAATTTCGGAATCGTAAATAATTTTTCAGGCAGGATACGAAAAGCGACCACGACAAAAATGTCGGCTTTTAATTTTTTAATCTGATTTATAAAATCATCCGATTTAAGCGACATAGGCATCAGTACCGGAAGTTTAAATTTTTCCGCAATCCGTTTTACGGCAGTCGGTTGCAGTCTGCGGCCGCGACCGGATGGTTTGTCCTGACCGGTCACCACCGCTAATATTTCGTGACGACTGTTCTGAAACAAATAGTCCAGCGGTCGCCGGGCAAAATCCGGCGTCCCCATAAATACAAT
>CAZJLX010000407.1:1982-3002 GCA_964546545.1 uncultured Ignavibacteriaceae bacterium
GTGCGACTATGGTCCTATGAAGCGGCGGCCATTTTTTTCAGTTTTTTTAATTTGCCGCTAATTAAGGCCCGGGAGACGGGCGAAAAATAGTCGATAAAAAGTCTGCCTTCAAGATGATCAAACTCGTGAAGCAGTGCTCTGGCCAGCATGCCCGTTGCTTCCAAAGTGAATTCTTCTCCGTTCAGGTCGGTCGCTTTGATTTTAACTTTTTCCGACCTGGTAATCTTCTGAAAAATTCCCGGAAATGATAAGCAACCCTCTTCAAGAACAATTTCACCCTCGGTCTCAATAATTTCCGGGTTGATAAATACACGTATCGACTCGGTCAAATCCAGAGCCGATAGATCGACTACAAAAATTCTTTTTTCGGCACCAATCTGAGGCGCCTCAAGGCCCAGCCCCTTTGCATCTTTTATTGTGGCGATTAAATCGGCCACCAAATTTTTAATTTCCGAATCGATTTTCTCGACCGGACGGCAAATCTCCCTTAATACCGGATCACCGTATAGAACAACAGGTCTTTCCGCCACGAAAGCTCCTTAAAACTTTTTACTCCACCTTACCGGCGATGGAGGACTTTAAAAACTCCACTTTGACTTCGTCTGATATTTTCAGAACGATTTTATTCTTGTCATCGTAGATGGCGAAGATGGTGCCATACATACCGCTGTTGGTTACCACTTTGTCGCCCTTTTTCAATTCTGTGAGCAACTTTTCGTGCTCCTTTTGTCTTTTCCTCTGGGGTCTGATCAACAACAGATACATAATCAGAAACAGCGGGATCAGCATGCCCCAGGTTGCCAAAAAACTTCCCCCGCCGCCGGAGGCGCCGTCGGGATTCGACATGAAAAACAACAGAAGAGTATTCAATCTCTCCTCCTAATCTTTATCGTCATTCTGCTCATTTTCTGAACAGTAAATTTATACTTCTGTGGTCTCCAATATACCAAATCCGAAATCAGTGGCAAGTAGTTTATTTCTAAAAACATAACATGAGGTTTGTCATTAGGTTCCCGGAAA
>CAZJLX010000408.1:0-2991 GCA_964546545.1 uncultured Ignavibacteriaceae bacterium
AAAAATAACAAAATTATTTATTATACGTATTGTTTTTTTATCAGACAGCGGATTAAATTGTTTATAAATCGTCTGTTAAGACTTAAGAATAGTATATTGTATATTCAAGACCCGCCAGTACCAGACAACAAGACGATCAGGGTATATAAATACAATCGGCTGAAATAATGCCGACTCGCCAGTATTAGTTGATATGGAAAGCGCCGGCGCCCCCTGCCATTGACAGAGACACCTGAGAAGGAGCCGGAAAGCCAAAGATTCAAAATGGGCGAACTGTGAGACCCTAAGAAGTAATCAGCGAGCCAATTCTCCGGGTGGGGAGAGCGAAAAAATCGCCGGGTGGTGTATCCTGGACAGATTATATAAGTTAATTAATTGCACTTAGATAACTCCAAAGCAATAAAGTTACTTTTTCTTTTTTCCTTTTCTTTTTCATTTCAGGTCTGTTTAAGGCAACCAAAGACAATCAATAGAAAAACAGTGGAAAAACAGTGGAAAATGCGTGGAATTAAATAAAAACGCTTGACAAAATATTAAACATCCGTATTATATACGTAAAGGAGGATAAAATATATGCCTCAAACTCTAAAACATATCGTCTGGGAAATATATAAGGCTTATAGACGATTGAAACATCTCTGTATCCCAGCAAGAAGAATATTATTCATTTTACCTAAATATGAAAGACTATTTGAAGAGATAAAAAAAAGTAAAGTTGCACAATAATTGTGCAAAAGGAGAAAACATGAAACCAAAGAGAAAAGAATTGATTGATACAATTTATCAACCTCCAAAGTTTTCCGCTCCTAATTGTCTTAAGCTGATGAAAGAATATGAGAAACGTATTAAGGTTGATATAAAATAATGCAATTGTGCAATAGTATTGCAAATATGCAATGCTGCACATTAAAGCGGTTTCAGAAGGTTGCTATCATGGATGAGCCTGTTATCACTGGAAAAAAATTAAACACCTTTCATAAGGCTAAGATTGAAGGGAAGACAATTGCCCAAATATCTAAAGAGACAGGACAATCAACAAGACAAATATCTTATGACATTGCTGATATTCAATATTATATCCAAGGCTCTAAAGAGTTTCAAAAGGCCGGCGATCGCATTATCAAGATGATTCCCAAGTCTTTAGACGTTTACGATAACAAGCTTGATGCCAATGACTTACTTGCTGCCAGGGACGTGATGAAGTGGATAGGCATCCATGTAGAGCGCTCTAAGGTCAATGGTAACATAGATATAAACAATATGTCAAATGAAGAGCTGTTAGCGTTCATTGTCAACGCTGCTTCAAGCGCGAAGACAGAGAAAGAAGAAGATGAGCAGACGTAAAACGCTTTGGCAGAGTAGGTTATGGGGGTATACGTATACATGTATATACCTCTTTATATTCAATCGTCTCCATTCACACCCAGAAAATGGGGGAAAAGTGGAATTGAATCAGGACTATTTTTGTAATGATTGATGTTAGTAGTATAGATTTAGGGAAATTGAGTCGTGGTCAGCGATTGCAATTGGAGAAGGCTATTTCTGAGTTAAGGCGTCGGGAATTAGAGGAACAGATACGGACATTTCGGCCAATTAGTGTAGATGATATTAATCCTAATTATCCTGAGATGGGTTGTAATGACCAGTGGGGTTTTTTGCATAGTGAGGCTAAGGAGCGGTGGGTTTTTGGTGGGAATCGGAGTGGGAAGACTCATATAGGTGTTTCTGATTTATTATTATTTGCTATGGGTCAGCATCCTGTCAGGACGGCTCATCGTTCGCCTCCGGTTTACATCAGGTGTATTGGGACTTCGTGGGAGGATGGTGTTAAGCGCGTTATCTTAAAGAAATTCAAGGAAATGGTTATTCGGTCGGATTTGAAGGGTGGTTCGTGGGAGACTGCTTTTTCGGAGAAATCGAGGACTTTAGAATTTAAGAATGGGTCTTTGATTTCGTTTTTGACGGCGGAGCAGGATGTTAATAAGCATGCTGGTGATGATATAGATGCGGTTGGTATAGATGAGCATATAGCCCAGAAGTATTACGATGAGAATATAATGCGGTTAGTTGACCGGAATGGGTATTTGATTGGCATGATGACTCCTGAGGAGGGTATAACTTGGGAGCGTGACCATGTTTTGTATCCGCCTCCGGGGGTTAATGTTGAGCATTGGTTTTTCTGGTTACAGAAGAATCCTTATCTATCACCTGAGGGTATTACTTCTGTTATGGCCTCGATTACTGACCCTATGTTACGGAGGGCTAAGCTCTTTGGTGAATTTGTTGCTTTGACCGGCATGGTTTATTCTCAATATCGTAAAGATTTGTTAAAGGTTGAGGATTTTGAGGTTCCTCGTCATTGGAGTCGGGTCTGTATTATTGACCCCCATTTGAGGAAATTTGCGGCGATAGTGTGGTTGGCGTGGTCGCCTGATGGAGAGGCTATTATTTACCGGACAAGGAAAGTTAAAATGACGGTTTCTGATTTAGCTAAATATATCAGGGTTCAGTCGGCTGGCGAGAAAATTGATTTATATATTGGTGATGAGGCAATGGGTGGTGATGGTAAAAATATATTTGGGGAGGAATCGGTTCTGATTGGATTACAGAATAATGGGATTCCTGTCATGCCCACCAATCAGAGTTCTGACAAGACTTTTGAGGCCGGGATTGAAAAGGTTCGTGAATATATAAAGCCCGACCCTATTAGCCGGACTTGTGATCTTAAGATATTTGCGTCGTTGGATACGCCGCCTGAATATATTGACGGGAAGTTGACTGGTTCGATATTCTGGGAATTTGACAAGTATAGATTTAAGAAATTGCAGAAATCGGACGAGGAGACATTCCGTGAAAAGGTAGCGACCGTTGACGACGATTATCTTGATTGCCTGAGATATGGGATTATGGCTGGGCCGCAGGATATAGATCAAGTTATAAATAACCGACCATATCGGGAAGTTGATTCTTTTACAGGATGGTAATATGAAA
>CAZJLX010000409.1:0-2971 GCA_964546545.1 uncultured Ignavibacteriaceae bacterium
GCTATTTGTCCCAGTTTTTCGATTTTGGGTGCCGCTTCCTGAAGCCGCGATTCGCCAATATCGGTTGCTCCAAATTCAATCGCCGCTTTGATTTGTTCCGGTGGATGAGTTTTGCCTACCACAACCAATAAAATTTCATCAGGATTTCGGCCTGATTTTTCGGCCGCATTGATTATCCTGCTTTTAACTTTTTGCAGGTTTTGATTTATCGGCTCAAATAAACTCATAACTTTTTTACAACTTAACAGCTATAAATCTTAATTTTAATATAAAACAATGCAAGTATACTGCTCGCCTCTGTCTCTAACAATAAAAATATCCCGCAATTGCCGTTTAAGAGGCGTATTTTATCAACGAAGAATGATTAATTCAATGAAAGCAACAGCAGGCCCGGCTTGACTTTTCGAGCCAAAGTGATTAAATATGGCAAAAATTTGTGTTTATGAGGAGATACAGGATGTTAGACAAAACAACCGATCCCAAGGAAGCTATTGAGATTGCAATCAAGCGGGAGCATGAGGCATACATGTTTTATTCGACTCATGCCGAGCTGTTTGATGATGATGCCACTCGGGAGATGTTTTTATTTTTGGCCGAAGAGGAAAAAAAACATGAAACAAAGCTTCAGCAGGAACTCGACGACCATTATCAGTATGAAATGTAGTCATTTGAAACTACGACTTTTTGAAGGGAGACTATTATGACCGTCCATCCCGAAATTCTCGATGCCTTGACCAGCGGAATCCAATCTGAGGTCGCCACTTATGTTTTTTATCTTGAGGCGGCCAAAAAGGTCAAAGAAGAGCAGATAAAACAGACGCTTGAAAATCTGGCACTGGAGGAAAAACGACATTTTCAGATTCTGGAACGCCAGTACGATTCATTGATTCGCTCCGAAAAGTGGATCACTACCGCCGATGTGCTCAGAGAGGAAGGCCTTCCTGAAATTAACGAAGATATGACCTCAAAACATCAGGATATGGTAGATGAGGTCCGCGCCGCGGCCGGTGTCAGGCAGGTTCTACAAATCGCTCTCCGTCTCGAAGAAGAAGCACGTGACCTGTTTGCGAATTTGATGAATAAGTCGGATTCACCCGAAGCCAAAGCGACTTTCGAGTCGCTTTCCAAATTCGAGCAGGTTCATGTCGAAAAGATAACCAAAATGATTGCGTCGCTTTGAGACGAATCTGAACGATTTTGACATTTTATATTAAAATAATTGTTGCCAAAGTATAAATTCCGATGCTTTTTGGGAAGTATTAGTACAATACCAATAGGAGAGGATATTAACCATGTATCAAAAAGCAATCAGGATTTCAATCGCCGCGATAATTTTTATTATCGGTTTCGTCATAGTTGCCTCGGGTGCCGAATTCTCGGCCGATCTGGTCGACACTTACGGAGATGAATCGACCATTAATTCTTTCCATTTCAAGGATGGCAAGTACCGCGTTGAGGGTGAAGAGGATGGCGAAAAATTTATTGCCATCGTTGACATGAAGAGCGGTATGACTTCACTCATTTCTTTGACCGAACAATTTTACATTCAGATGGAAAGCTCCGAAACGCGTGGCCTGGTCAATAATCCGTTTCAGGGCTTGGAATCGATGAAAGCGATGGGTGAGTCGCAGAGTCTGGGAAACGAAACCTTAAATGGCTACGACTGTGAAAAAATCAAAATAGTGGCGCAGGGTCAGGATATAATGACCTACTGGAACGCGACAAAACTCCAGTTTCCGATAAAGATAGTCATGCATTACGGCGGCGAGATGTCGACCGAGCTGAAAAATATCAAGGAGGGCGGCGTCAATGAGGCTCTCTTTGTCATACCGGATGGTTTGACGAAATATAATAGTCCGGATGAAATCCCCCAGCCGATTCCTGACTGGGCGGGAGATATCGCCTCGGCTCCGGTTAAAATCCCACCGTTTAAGGTAGAGTTGAAAGAAGGGGATATTATCCGGGTGAAGCCGGTTGAGGGACAATCATTATGGGTTCGGGGCAAGAGTCCCGACGGGTCTGATGCCATTGCTAAAGTTATTCCCTTCAAAAACGGTCGACCGATTAAGGAGATCGCCTACTGCAGCAGCTATCCGGGACAGATTTGTGTTCGCCGCGAAGAGATGGGGATTGAGATCGACGAGTTTGTTATCCGTGTTTTTAAAGGTTCGGCCAGCTGCGAAGCCAAATTTTACCCCATGCACGAACAAACTTTAAAGGCGGGCGAGCAGTATAAAATGAGTCTGGATCCGGCGAACAATATTGCGGTTCGCTTCGTCAATCTGTCTGACGGCGAAACAACGATTAGACATGATAATCTTAAGGGAGGTGTCTCAGCTAATCAGGGTCCGGAAGAATATCTAACCACAACTTTGAAATACCGTGGCGAAGTTTACAATATGACCTGGCAGCCAAAGGGCGATGAGTTAATTATTAAGGTCGAAAAAGGTTCAGCCCGGATCAAGCTCGGCCAGTACGACAGCTTTAAGTTTTAGCCGGCAGGGCGCAGGGAGCGCCTTTTTTGCCTTCGGTCTGCTATTATTGGCAGGCGAGCTTCAATTAAATGCAAGTCGAAATCCCCTATTGGGGTTTCGACTATTTTTGTCGGAAGTCCTTCCGTCAGTACAGCCAACTTTCAATTAGAAAAAAATATCAGCATAAATAAGATAAATAGAAAAAGAACCATAGTAATTATTAGGTAACCCGCAAGAATTCTATATAGAATATATCTTTTGGTGTTCCTTTTAAGAAGTTCACCTTTTTTTAATATATATATTGTTCCAATAGACAATGGGAATATCCAGAAAGGCACGATAAATTCAGCCAACTGTTTGTCTAATAATAGCTTTAACAAAAGGTACATTGGGATGACCACTAAAAAACCAGACGACATAAAGATAAGAATTATTTTCTCCCATCTTTTTCTATCGATCTTTTTGATAACACACCCTTATTCTGTTCAAGGAACCTG
>CAZJLX010000410.1:0-2969 GCA_964546545.1 uncultured Ignavibacteriaceae bacterium
TTGAACTTTCCGCCCGAAGCACTCGGCGGAATTAATTGTGTCGTCGAGGTCGCCACCAGACCATCTTTTTTAACCCAATCAACCGCCCGCAACGCTTCCGCTTTTTCAAATGAGAGAAGAATATCAGCCTGACCGTACGGGATAATCGGTGAATAGACCTTGGTTCCGAATTTAACATGCGAACTTACAACTCCGCCGCGCTGTGACATTCCGTGGACTTCCGATTTTTTCACATCCATTCCGGCCAGAATGGCCGCTTCCGAGAGAACCTCCGAAGCCAGAAGCACTCCCTGTCCACCGACCCCGACTATCAGAACATTTGTAATTTTATTTTCCATGATTCACCTCAACTCACCTTAACCGGTTTTTCAACCGGCACAATCGCTTCCGGTTTACATATCTGGGCACACAACGTACAGCCGGTACAAAGAATCGGATCAATTATCGCTTTGGGTCGTTTTCGTTTGGTCAACTCCTTTGAGGTCATTATCGCCGGGCAGCCGATTCGGAAACAGGCCGAACAGCCATTACAATCCTCGGCTATGACAGTATACGGCCGATCCATGATACGTTTCGGCATCAAAACACAGGGGCGGTTGGTTATCACCACCGATGGCCCCGGACGCTTAATCTCTTCTTTTAAAATACCCAGCGTCTCCTCATAATTGTAGGCATCAGCCTCTCGAACCGATTCAACCCCCAGCGCTTTGCACAATTCGACCAGATTCACTTCTTTGGTTTTTTCACCCATCAAAGTATAGCCGGTCGACGGATGCTGCTGACCGCCAGTCATCGCCGTGATCCGATTGTCGAGTATCATCACCGTGACATTGCTTTTATTATAGACCGCATCAAGAAGACCTGTCATACCGGAATGTAAAAAAGTCGAATCGCCGATCACCGCCACCACCCCTTTATCGTAACCGTTTACTTTTTCCATACCAATCGCATTGCCGATCGAAGCCCCCATACAGATACAACTATCCATCATCTCCAGCGGTTGCACTACCCCCAGCGTATAGCAACCGATATCACCGGTAACCGCCACTTTGAGCTTCTTCAGCACCATAAACGCGCCGCGGTGTGGACATCCGGGACAAAGTACCGGCGGGCGAGGAAACAATTCTTCCGACTCGACCTCCGCCCCCTTAACCTCATCAATTAAACCGGCCTCTTTAAAACCGAGGGCCACTTTGTATGGTGATAATTCACCCAGGCGCGGGAAATATTTCTTGCCTTCAACCTCTATTCCGGCCGCATTGATTATCTCTTCGTAGTACGGTTCCAGCTCTTCGACGATAAATACTTTTTTATGCGACTCGACAAATTTCCTGATTTTACCGAGTGGAAGCGGGAATCCAAATCCGATTTTCAGATAATCGACATCGGGAAGATTATCTTTGGCATATTGATATGAAATACCGCCGGTAATAATACCGATATCGGAGCCGTTATCTTCGATAAAATTCAGTTCTGTCTCTTCTGAAAACTTTTTCAATTTCTCCAGCCGCTCGACCAGTACAACATGCCTCCGTTTGGCATTGCCCGGGATCATCACATATTTGGACATATCCCGTTTAAAACCTGTCTCCGGAGTTCTCACCGGATCAGCCTCCTCGACAATCCCCTTCGAATGTGAGATACGGGTGGTCAGACGAAGCATAACCGGCGTATCAAACTTTTCCGATATTTCGTAACCTTTTAAAACAAAATCTTTGGCTTCCTGGCTGTCGGATGGTTCCAGAAACGGAATTTGCGCGAATTTGGCGAACAACCGATTATCCTGCTCATTCTGCGAGGAGTGCATCTCCGGGTCATCGGCTGAAACAAATACGAATCCTCCACCGACGCCGGTATAGGCAAAGGTCATCAGCGGATCGGCGGCCACATTGACGCCGACATGTTTCATCGTCACCAGCGCCCGGCCGCCACCCAACGAGGCACCAATACCGACCTCAAAAGCGACTTTTTCATTGGTTGACCACTCGGCATAAAGCGAGGGGTACTCCTCCGCAATCGTTTCCAGTATCTCGGTCGAGGGTGTCCCGGGATAGGCCGAGGCCAGCTTAATATCAGCCTCAAAAGCACCCCGCGCGACCGCCTCGTTGCCTGAAAGTAGTTTCTTCATATATTTAACTCTCTTTTTTTATATCAAAATCTGTTGCTGAGTATAACCAATAAGCACTGAAATATCAATAGCCAAGTGAATCTTTTCACAAGGCGCAGGGAGCGCCTTATAAGTTTCGTCAGTTCTTGCACGAGTCGAGGACGAGAGTGTGAACTGACGCCCGACTATTTTTGACATCCTTGCAAGATATATACGTTCGTAGTTCAGGCTTCAGCCTGTTTATTGAAAAATGTAGGTCGCGGTTCCGAGCGCAGGCGGGAATATCGAGCCAAGCGAGAAACCAGACAGGCGAACTTTTTATCGTTGCGTCAGTTCCTGCGCGAGTCGAGGACGAGCGTGTGAAATGACGCCCAAAACTATGTTGTCGCCCTCTTCGGTACCCTTAACGCAAAAAGAAAATCAACCAACACAATCGCCGCCCCGATTAAAAAAGTTGCCCGGTAGCCGAACATCTCCCAGATAAGACCGCCCGCTATCGGGACAATTACCGCCGTGATATGATTAGCGGTCATCCCGAATGATAAACAGCCGGTCAAATCCTCTTTAGGCGCAATTTTATACAAATAAGATTTTAAAGAAATCGACGAACCGAACATCATATTATCAATCAAATAAAAAACAATCAGAAGCGGCAGATATTCCACAAAGGCATATCCGGCGAAAATAAAAATCAGAATAAACGAACACCCGGCCAGCACAAATCGCTCCCCCATCCGGTCACTCAGATAACCGATATACCGATTAGTGAAAATCGTGAAAACATTGTTCAGCAGAATAACGGTTGAGACCAGTGTAATCGACAAGCCATGATTTTTAACCAGAAGAAAAATCGCAAAGGTAG
>CAZJLX010000411.1:0-2964 GCA_964546545.1 uncultured Ignavibacteriaceae bacterium
TTGACGGGTAATATTCTGGAGAAAGGGCGGTTTATGTTAAATCATAATCCTTCAAATCGTTCGTTAATTATTCAATCAATAATTATTTATGCATCGCTGATCAGTTTTCTGCTTTTAATACCGGTCGGTGCGGCGTATGCCGAGCGCTGTACCAGCGACGAGGCGATGCTGGTTGCCAATAACTGGCTGAAATATTTCGTTTTTAATAAGGAGAAGTGGGCCGAGTCCGAGATGCCCGATGTCGATCGGTATGAGGAAATCATTTATAACGGTGAGCTTGTCGGTTATTATCTGGACATCATGCCAGATGGATATATTGTCGTGCCGTTGCTGAAGGAGCTTCCGCCGGTCAAGCTGTTTTCTACGAGCGGCCGACTGGATCTAAACGAAACGCAGGGTTTATCGGCGATGATTAAGGAAGTGCTATGGGATCGTCTGAATTTATATCGTAACTTTTACGGCAGTCTTGATGCGCTTCAATCATCGACCGGTCCGGTACTGCTTGGCCGGGAACACCGGCAAAACTGGGATTTATTTTTGCTGGACAAAAATTCGTTTGAGGCGGAGCTCAATTCGGGCAAACTGAAAACGTTCAGAGGGGGATATATTCTGCTTAAATCCAGCTGGGACCAGGACGATCCCTATAATCAGGATTGTCCTTTGGATGGGGGCACCAGATGCCCGGTTGGCTGCGTGGCGACGGCGGCAGCACAAATAATGTATTACTGGAAATATCCGGTCTACGGTGTCGGCTCCCATTCATACTCCTGGAATGGACAAACACTCAGTGCCGATTTCTCGGATACTTATGACTGGTCTAATATGGTCGATAGTTGTGATGCCGGCTGCACTCAGGTACAGGAAGACGCGCTGGCCGAATTATGTTATGAAGTCGGTGTTGCTTTTGAGATGGATTACGGGGAGAGCAGTTCCAGCGCATATACATCCGATGCCGAAACCGTCTTTCCGAAGTATTTTGGTTATCGTGATGATATCGCTGTCATCGAGCGAAAGGACTTTACCGCCGCGACCTGGTTCGATTCGGTGAAATCCGAAATTTCACTGGCGCGACCGATTCAGTATCGGATAGCAACTGGTGCCTCCTCAGGACATAGTATTGTATGCGACGGATGGATGGAAAATGCGCAGGATATGTATCATATCAATTACGGCTGGGCCGGTACCAATACCGGCTGGTATGCGGTTGACAATATTGAGGGAACGTACCAACCGATTAACGAAGAATATATGGTTATACATATTCAACCGCACAGCACCCCATACATTCAGCCCAATATCCCCAGCAGTTCAATCTGGGGTATGGTGAGTATTATTCTTCTAATATTGATGACTTCTGTACTCTTCATCGTCAGACAAAAAAGGTCTGTAACGCGGTAAATATCTGATATAATTATATTTGATTATCGGCTCGCCTTTCGCGGGCCGATTTTTTTGTATCAATTTTCAGCAATCGTAAAGATTTTATTTCTATACGACCGCTGTTCAAAAACTGAACAACCTTAAAGCGTCGATGCCGGCGTCAATGGCGAACAACTATATGGCACCGCCTTTGCACCCAAAAGGTTTGAAGAATAAAATATGAAATATGTATGAGGTTGAAAATTAACAGCTTAAGGCTTCTGTAAGCCTGGTGGAAAGGATAATAGGCATGGCAAAAAAGTTAACTATCTTCACATTAGCGGCAGTGGTCTGCATATTCTCGCTGGCCTCGGCCGCACCCTATAATGGGATTATAACAGTCGAGAGCAAAGCGGTTTCGCCGGGTCAATCATTTACCATAAATGTATCATTAACGGGAAATGATGTCGACCTGACTTCGCTGAGAATCCCGCTTCATTTTGACAACAGCTACCTGACCTGCACTTATGTCAGCTTCACAGGCTCGATAATCGACGGTTCCATGACCGGTTATTCCGCCATCAGCGGCAGCCGGGTGGATATCTCCTTTATCCCGCCGGTTGTCAATCCGCAGGCGACGATTTCGGTCGAATCGGGTCTGATTGCGACTCTATATTTTACGGTCGATGTCTCAACGCCCGGGGGCACGCTCGACATCGATTCAATCGATAATGATATTCGATTTGAACAGTACAGTCAGACTTTTCATCTGTGGGATCGGGTCGAGGCGGCCGACGGCAACGGGGATGATGCCTTAATTCCGAGTTTCAGCGCCGGGGCGATTGAAGTTTCCGGCCAGACAGCAGTCGATGACGAAAACCGACTGATGCCGGATGAATTCGAGTTGATCCAGAATTATCCGAATCCCTTTAATCCGACGACCACCATTGCTTTTTCTCTTCCGGAAAAAATGAATGTCCGGCTGGATATTTATAATGTGCTTGGCCAAAATGTAAAGACACTGGTTGATGATGAGCTTACGGCCGGTCAGCATGAAATAGTCTGGGATGCCGCCGATGCCCCCAGCGGTGTATATTTTTATCGACTTTCCGTAAAAAATGAATCGATTACAAAAAAGATGATACTTTTGAAATAAGTATTTTGGGTCACTTTGCCGATTAATAATGAGGACAGCTCCTAAAAAAGAGCGTCCTCATTTTTAATGGTAGTATGCAACAAGTTATAAAAAAAGAGCAGTCTCCGAAGATAAAAGATTACGAAATTATCGCCAAAATCGGGCAGGGCGGTATTGCCGAGATTTATAAAGCGCGGCAGGTTTCGCTCAATCGTCCGGTCGCGATAAAATTTCTTTTTCCTCATTTCATTAATGACCCCGATATTGTCAGTCGCTTTGAACGGGAGTCGGTGACGATTGGCCGGTTGACGCATCCCAATATCGTGCATGTTATCGATAAGGGTAAGGCGGATGATCGATATTATTTTGTGATGGAATTTGTCGATGGCAAGTCATTTAAGGATATAATCTATTCCAATCAATTGACGGTCGAACAGAAACTAAAAATAATCGTCATGGTTCTCAAGGGT
>CAZJLX010000412.1:0-2964 GCA_964546545.1 uncultured Ignavibacteriaceae bacterium
AAAGCGATCCTCTTAATCAATGTACTGTCATCCATAAAAAGGTTATCCCCTATAATGCAATTTACAGAATCACGTATAGAAAACCGAGTAATATCCGTTACGGATTAACTCTCTTGGGATTTGGGGTTGGTGTTGCGGCAAGTATATGGATGACTAAAGAAGTATATCCTGATGCAGATTTTAACGATCTGCATCTCTATTTTTACGGAAGTCTGTTCGGGGGAGTAATTGGTGGCGCCATCGGTTATAAGTTGGGAGGCAGAATTACCAGTGGCGTGACGCTGGAATGCCGATAAATGCCCTACCCTCCGCCTTTCCGACTGAAACAAAAAAGCCGCATACTATCTGCATCATACGCTGTTCTGTCGAATTTCGAGAAAGTCTCGATCACATTCAGCCCTGCTTGTTCCAATAACGGTTGTAACTCAATCAGATTGTACGGCCGCTGAAAATGTTCCTCGATTGTGCCGTTAGAAAAATCAAAACGGACGATTGATTCTTTTTTGTTTTCATCATACGTACATGATTGAATAAAAGTCTCGCCGTTTATCTCACGATGAAACGATTTGCCGTTGTGCTCGATATACGTCGGCTCGCAATTGGAATCGAAAACGAACAGACCGCCTTTTTTCAGCGCTTTCGCCACACAGCAAAACATCGAATGAATTTTATCAAATTGACACAGATAATTTATCGAATCATAAGTACAACTGATAATATTGTACTGCCGGTCGGTCGAAAAATCGGCCATATCGCCCACCTCAAATGATACTTCCTTTATACCGTGCGTATTCGTCCGTGCAATATCTATCATTTGCGGCGTCAGATCGATACCATGTGCTTCATATCCTTTTTGTCCCAGCGCTTTGACCAGCACGCCCGTTCCACAGGCAAGGTCGAGAATAATCGGATTTTTAATATTGTTTTCGGTTATTAATCTATCGAGCAGGCCGATATATTTTCCGACAAACTCAGACCATCCCGCATCATAAATTCCGCTCAGATATTCATAGATTTTCGCCATCAGTTTCCCCCAAAGATGCCATTTATCTTCTTCGGTATCGGCAGACCGGAGATAATCAGCGCCAGAAATATCAACAAACCGCCCGCCGCACGATGAAAAATAAACAGTTCCCCGCCCAATGTCCAGGCAAAGAGCGCCGCAAAAACCGGCTCCAGAGCAAATATCAGAGAGACCCTCACCGGGGCGACAATTTTTTGCGCCAGCATCTGGATGATAAAAGCGGACAGCGTCGGAAAAAGTATTAAAAAAAGTAAAACCAGAATCGTATCGGTCGAGCCAACCGCAAACGGAAGATTAAAAATCAGTCCGGTAATCAGGCTGAACAGCCCGACCAGTAAAAACTGCTGGGCCGAAAAAATGAGCGGATCGAGACCTGCTTTGAGAAATTTGTCGGCATAAAGAACGTGCAGAGCATAGGTCATGGCTGCAATCAGCGTCAGTATATCGCCGCTATTTATATCAACCATCCCGCCGGTCAAAATCCAGAGACCGATAAGCGAGACAATCGAGGCGGCAACTTCCATTAAAGTCGGATTACGTTTTATAATCAATTTCAGAAAAATCGGAATAAAGGCGACAAACAGCCCGGTTATAAAACCTGAATTTGAGGCGGTCGTATATTTCAGACCGATTGTCTGCGGGATATATAAAAACCAGAGTAGAATAGCCATAAAAATGCCCTGCTTTAAATCAACCAGAACATTTTTCTTTTTAATAATCAGATAGACAAGTAAAACCAGCCCGGCTGTAAAAAAACGATAACCGACCAAAATAACCGGATCGATTTCCGCCAACGCCCCTTTAACCAAAAAGAAAGTGGCGCCCCAGATGGCGGCCGCATAGAGCAGTCCTATATCGGCCAGCCGTCTTTTACCGTCTGATATTTCCGAATTCATATAAACGGCAATATTGATTTATTGTCAGATAATGTCAAAGCATTTAAGTCTGGAATCAATATATTACAGCTGATTTGTTATTGGGTCAGCTTTTTTATCATGTTGGGGATCAGATCGGTGCGGAGTTTTTCCCCGGCATTTTTAAAGGCGTCTAATCCTGCTTTGTCGAAATTCAATCCGAATCCGGCGATACGGTCAAGCATGTTTTTATAAACCTCGTCACCGGTCGACATATCAATCGCCGAGATATTTAAAGCGACAAAGGCCGAATACATATCCGATCCGCTGATTTTTTCGCTTCCATGAATCGATTCGGCTTTCAGTTCGATAAATATATCAGCCTCTGAGGCATCCTCGACAAAGACAAACCCGAGATCATTTAGAGCATTTTTTAAAAGCGGTTCGATACGGGGCAGAGTCAGTTTTTTGCCGAAATGAATTTCGGACACTTTCGCCGCCGCCGTCATACCGGAGACATTAATAACGAATTTGGTCGTCGGGATCGGCATACATTTTAAAATTGCCGTGGTAATCGGCGACAGTTCACCCCGACCCGGTATTTCGCCGATATTTACGGACGCCGAGACAATCTGAATCTTATCGGGGGCGGATATTCGGCTGATTTTACATCCGGCTTTGCCGATCCTGTCAGTGCGGACCTTATCGAACAGCTCACCCTTCCCGCGGACAAATTCAAAATTGATCGGGAAATTTGTCACCGGATATTCCTCACCCTTATCGCCGGTATAAACCGCCTCGGCTATTAATGGCAATTTGACGGCCTGGCCGATTTTTGTGTTCTGATTATTATTTTCTTTTTTAAGTTCAATCTGCGAGATAATTTTATTTAACGAATAAAATATATCGTTAGCCAGATAAATTGAGTTGCCTTCATAATCAACCTCAAGAGGTTCGGCAATATATCTCTCAATCGGTCCGATCGCCTGAATTAAATACTGCAGCGCCTTGTCAACTTTGCCGGACTTAAGATTATCCATCGCACTACGATAAAAATCTAAAGACAACTGCACCGCATTATCTTTT
>CAZJLX010000413.1:0-2940 GCA_964546545.1 uncultured Ignavibacteriaceae bacterium
CGGTTCCGACAAACAATTGGTTGTTCATGTAGCGGCCAAAATTCGCTCTTTCCGACCACCGGAACCTTATAAGGGCAAAGGCATTAGATATCATAATGAAATTATTCGTCGTAAGGCCGGAAAAGCGGCTGGTAGTAAATAAGGATTGGTGAGCGATGGGTCTAAATGATAAACTGTTAAGACGGAATAAGAGGAAAGCCCGTGTCAGGGGTAAAATTTCCGGAACTCAGAGCAGGCCTCGTCTGACAATTACCCGAACGCTGAAATATACTTATGCGCAGGTGATTGACGATGAAAAGATGGTTACCCTGGCCTCGGCATCTTCTTTAAATAAGGAAATTGCGGCCAAGTTAACCGGCAAGACAAAAACGGAAGGTGCGGCCATAGTCGGCGAGGCGGTCGCCCGTCTGGCCATTGAGAAGGGTGTCAAAAAAGTTGCTTTTGATCGTAATGGTAAATTGTACCATGGTCGTGTCAAGGCTTTGGCTGATGCCGCGCGTAAGGCAGGATTAGAATTTTAATTTTTTATAATAAGAGGTAGTTTTTGGCAAAGATGGAGATGGAAGGCCTCGATTTTGAGGAGCGCATTATTAACGTTAACCGTGTCGCCAAAGTGGTGAAAGGCGGTCGGCGCTTTAGTTTTACGGCCCTGGTTGCCGTAGGTCAGAAAAACGGCAAAGTCGGCGTTGGTACGGGTAAAGCCTCGGAAGTTTCGGAAGCGATCCGTAAGGCGACCGAAGCAGCCCGCAAAGCCACTGTCAAAGTTGCTATTACTAATGAGGGCTCTATCCCTCATTATACGCTGGGCAGGTTCGGAGCCACGACGGTTGTACTCAAACCGGCTTCGCCCGGAACCGGCGTTATCGCCGGCGGGGCGGTTCGGGCCGTGGTCGAATCGGCGGGAATCCAGGACATTCTGACCAAAGCGCTGGGTAGTCGCAATCCAAACAATGTCGTTAAGGCGACGATGAACGGTTTGCTGAGTTTACGCTCCCGCGAGGATCAGGAAAAATACCGAATCGAAGGTTGAGACTACGGCATAAAGAGGATAATATGGCCAAGCTGAGAGTTACGCAGGTACATAGTACCATCGATCGTGATAAAACGCAAAAGAGGACAATTGTTGCGTTGGGTCTGGGTAAGTTACATCGGACCGTGACGCACAATGATACACCTCAGATCCGCGGCATGATTAGAGCCGTCAGGCATCTGGTGGAATACGAAGAGGTGGATGAATAATGGCACCGTTGGAATTGTCGAATTTAAAACCGACTGATGGTTCGCGGAAAAACCGCAAAAGAGTCGGTCGCGGTCCCGGTAGCGGGACAGGAAAGACGTCCGGAAAAGGCCATAAGGGTCAAAAAGCGCGTTCGGGCAAAAAGATTAAGGCCTGGATGGAAGGCGGTCAGATGCCGATTCAGCGCCGTATTCCCAAACGCGGATTCACCAATAGATTCAGACAGGAATATCAGGTGGTAAATCTGACGACGCTGAATAAGTGTGAAGCCGGTGAAATTACCCCTGATAAACTCAAGGAACTGGGTATCATAAAGTCAACGCGCCTGCCCGTCAAGATACTTGGCATGGGTGATATAAAGATCGCTCTGCAAGTAAAGGTAGCCGCTTTTTCAAAAAGCGCGGCTGAGAAGATTAAAGAGGCCGGCGGCAACATTGAGGTGATATAGTGTTAGGGACTTTCCAATCAATATTTAAGATTGAGGAACTTCGAAAAAAAATCCTCTTTACGCTGGGTATCATGGTTGTCTATCGGATCGGTGGCCATATCCCGACTCCCGGTGTTGATGGCTCACTTCTGTCTCAGGCTCTTTCCGGTGATACTATTTTTGGTCTGCTGGATATGTTTGCCGGAGGTGCCTTTCGTAAGGCGACCATATTTGCACTCGGTATTATGCCCTACATTTCAGCCTCGATTATGTTACAGCTTTTGGGTGCCGTAGTACCATATTTGCAGAAATTACAAAAAGAAGGCGAAGAGGGTCGACGAAAGATTACTCAGTACACCAGATATTTAACCGTACTAATTGCCGCTTTGCAGGCTTTTGGAACGGCACAGTTTTTGACTTCACTTGAGGTGCCGGGCGGAAATATCGTTCATATGCCGTACGGGCAGTTTATTGGCATTACTATGCTAACCTTCACCTGCGGCACGATATTTATCATGTGGCTGGGTGAGCAGATTACTGAACGGGGGATTGGCAACGGTATATCGCTGATTATTTTCATCGGGATTGTGGCTCGCTTCCCGGATGCGGTTATCGAGGAAGTCCAGTATCTGTGGTACGGAACGAGATCGATTTTTATCGAAGTCGTTCTGATAGCCCTGATGATCGGTGTTATCGCGGCGGTAATTATGGTTACTCGCGGTCAGCGCAAGCTTCCGGTGCAGTATCCGAAACGGATTATCGGGCGTAAAGTTTACGGCGGGGCGCAGACACATCTGCCGCTGTCGGTTAACTCGGCCGGCGTTATTCCGATTATTTTCGCGCAGTCGATTATGTTTCTGCCAGCTACTGTCCAGCAGCTCTTTCCCAGCGCGGATTGGATTGCCAACATTGTTGTCAATTGGCTGGCCCCGGGAGGTGTCAGTTATTCGATAATTTACGCTCTGATCATTATCTTTTTTGCATATTTTTACACGGCGATTGTTTTTAATCCGATTGATATCGCGGACAATATGCGAAAAAATGGCGGCTTTATTCCCGGTATAAGACCGGGTAAACGGACCGCTGAGTATATTGAAAGAATTTTGACCAGGATTACATTACCGGGCGCCATATTTTTTGCATCCATCGCGGTTTTACCCTGGGTATTGATGGCGCGTCTGGACGTAAACTTCTTCTTTGGCGGCACCGGCCTGCTTATTGTGGTTGGTGTGGCGCTGGATACTTTGCAGCAGATCGAGTCGCACCTGCTTATGCG
>CAZJLX010000414.1:0-2934 GCA_964546545.1 uncultured Ignavibacteriaceae bacterium
CAAAATAATTGGGTTCGTAAGTGAAAACGAAGCCATTTTCCTAAAATTGGCCATTTCATATAACATGTTGATTAATAGAGTCTTATGTTGTTTCTCCCTGCGGTAAAATGGGTTTGTTTCGCATATTTTAACATCTTTTTTTCTTTTGCATTCCTCGCATAACCGTCAAAGTTATCATCGCGCGAAGCGCAGAAAACTGCCCACTGGCAGGCCACTGCCGTAAAATGGGTTCGTTTTGCCATATAAAACGTATCCTTTTTTGGTTTCTCTCGGTTCGCAAAATTCCAAGACATAATCAGTTTCAAAAATATTATCCATACAAATAGTGTTTTAGAGAAATCAACATTGATTTGGTAGGGAAATTGAAATGAACTGTGACCGGCCGGTTCTCCTATAGGTTGCAACATTAATATGCAAGCCAATTTTGAAGGGCGCCTTAATTAGGCGCCCTTCAAGTTAGGAGGTATATGGTATAGCCAAAGAAATTTATTAACTAAAATGAAACCTGCATTCCACTGTATATAATTCGGCCATATACAGGAGCATACATAAAGGCGGCATCATTAATATGTTTCTCTTCCTGAGTATAATTACCCAGATTCTTCACGCCGGCATATATTGTATATTTGCCCAAAAATGTTTTAGAAACCTTGGTATCGATTATAACGAAGTTCTCGGTATCATGAATATTTATATCATTTTCATCGACCGGCTCGGTGAGATCAATATACATTTTGCCTTTGTAATCAATACTAAAAATAAAATCCCATGTTGATGGAATGTATTCTATATTTAAACCACCTGATGTCGACGGGTATCTTGAAATGTTTCGACTGTTTTCTTCATAATCGGTACCAATCCAATCCTCTCGGGCATTGTCATATTTGCCCTCAAAAATTTCAAACCTGATCCCGGCAGCCAGGTTATTCGTAAGGGAATAGCTTAAATCAAATTCAGCGCCCATAACATAGGCATTATCGATATTTTTCCATTCATAGGTGTAACCCATATTGGTTACCGTTTCATCCGCGTCGACATAAGCAATAGCGTCGGTTAACCTTGTTCGATACAAATTAATACCGCCCAGCAGGTTGGAGGAATAGTAATCAGCATTTATCGAATAGCTAAGCGATTTCTCAGGAACGAGATTGTCGCCCTTGTAAACTCGCGGAGAACCGCTGCACAAATGCAGGTCCTCGGAAAAACCATAAGGTACTCTAAATCCGGTTCCGACCGATCCTCTGATGTTTAGACCCTTCAAGGCATTGTATTTGATCGAAAACCTCGGATTAAATGCACTTTCATTATATTGGAGCGGTTCTAACTCCTGTATTAATACATTACCCGAGCCCCTGAACTCATCCTCCGACTTATGATAATCATAACGCACCCCGGCAACCAACTCAACTTTGTCGGTTATTTTAATTTCATCCTGCAAATATGCCCCGAAATCAAATGCTTGTTTGGTTGACGTGGATTGATAAGCTTCCACCAGATCAAAATCAACATACATACCTTTTTCATCCAACTTATTGTGACCAAGCTGTATTCCGGTCAAAATGGTATGTTTGCCGGTCGGATTATGAACATAACTGAGATTACCGAGAATCATCGTTTCATCGGCGATATATGGTTTTAGTAAATCTACTTTCGGCAGGACGCCGAAGGTTTCTTCATAATCGCTCAGGAAAGCATCATTAGTTGCATCCCGTGTGTGTTTGGCAATGACAATGTCGGCATTGATGTCCGAGCCATTATTCAGCCATAATTTGTAAGATACTTCTCCGGAAATACGGTCGGTTATAATACTCTCGGTTCCCGGTGCAAATCGATTTTCGAAACCTTCCAGCCATCCGCCGTCCCGTTTTTCATATAAACTCCTGCCCCGAAACACGATTTGATCCGAAACAAATATGTCGTCAATAAACAGATTAAAACCGATATTTTCCGATGTCGCTTTCACCCTGTCTATCCAGCCATCCGGATTATCCACACCGTCGGGTGCATTAATATCGCCGGTCTGGTCGATTTCATCCTGACTATTATTTTGCGCAAAAATAAAAATACCGATATTATCCTTGCGGGTACTGGCCGTCAAATCGAGCATTTGCGTTCCGTGTTCGCCCATCTCAATACCAATGCTACCTTTGGTACCGCTCGGAACTGAAGAAATGATATTAATCGCGCCCGCCACAGCATTGGAACCATAAAGAGCTGATCCGGCACCTTTTACTATCTCAATCTGTTCCACATCGGCGGTCGACATTTGCTGTAATCCGTATATCGCCGCCAGGCCAGAATAAACCGGCTGGCCGTCAAGCAGTATTTGAGTATGGTCGGCTCCGAGACCCTGCATCCTCAATACTGAAAAATTGCAGCCCTGACACTGTTCCTCAACCCGAACACCCGGTTCGCCCTCCAGAGCTTCAAAAATATTCGAAGCTGATTTTTTTTCAAGCGAACTTTTTGTAACCACCTGAGTGCGAACCGGTGCATCGCTGACAAATCGAGGCGTTCTCGTTCCGGTAACAACGATTCCATCCAATTCCAGCGGCGATCGACATAAGGCAATAACCAGTTCGTCGGTTTGTCCGCCAAAAAGCTGAACTTCGGCCGTTTTATTGGAATAACCAACGGACGAAATCCTTAGCATATATTTGCCATACTTGACCTCCTTGATTGAAAAATGACCGTCCGAATCGGTGCTGGCGCCTTTAATTGTCCCATCAATCATAACGGTTGCGCCTGGTATGGATTCTTTGGAATCGGCGTCGATAACTATTCCATGGATTTGGACCATTTTTGCATGTACGGATAAAAACATGAACAACATAATTAATAATAATATTGTTACTTTCCAAAACATATGTTACTCCAATCAATACATTTCATAAATATTGGTGTAAAAATATAAACAGGGATATTAGGAATAAA
>CAZJLX010000415.1:0-2546 GCA_964546545.1 uncultured Ignavibacteriaceae bacterium
CCTGCCTTGTAACCGAATAATTCTGATTCAAGCAAATTATCGGGCAAGGCACCGCAATTAATGCTGATGAACGGGCCTGATTTCCTTGCGCTCAAATTATGCAAGCCTTTGGCTATCAATTCCTTACCCGTCCCACTTTCACCCTCAATCAATACCGAACTGCCGCTTTCGGCAATTGTGGGAAGAATTTCAAAAAGCTCCAGCATTGCCTTATTTCGGCTAATTATTTCTTCAAATGTAAATTTGCCTTCAAATTCTTTCTGAAGATGTCTGACGAGGTCCAGATCCCGAAAAGTCTCAACCCCCCCCGTAATTTTGCCTCGGGTATCTTTTAGTAAGGCTGTAGAAATACTTATCGGGATGCGTTTTCCTTTTTTATTTGTTATGCATACGGGTTTGTTAATTATAGGATTTCCGGTTGCCAATGTTGCCTTAAGGGGACAATCTCCGTTGCAGGCACTAGTCCGAAAAATCTCCTGACAAAGTTTTCCGTATGCCTCTTCCGCCGAAAATCCGGTTATTTTCTTGGCAGCCTTATTTATGAATGTTATTTTAAAATCCAGATCGACGGAAAAAACACCATCGGAAATACTCTCGACAATGGTTAGAAGTTTATTGCATAGTTTGGCTTTTTCTTCCATTTTTCTCATATTTATTTACCGAGATTATTATTAAACCTCAAAAGTCTTTACCTTTATCATGTAATATAATAAAGATATATTGTTTTGCGAGTTTTATTGTCCGCAAAAGTTACAATTTTTGCGTTTTTGGGCTTGACAAATTAAAAATTATGTATATCTATATGCGTAGATACGTATATAGGTGTATATGAAGATAGATGATACAGAAATATTTGAACTCCACGCGGAGTTTTGTAAGATTATCGCCAGCTCCAGAAGACTAAGAATAATCGAGCTTCTCGCTAAACAAGAAATGAATGTCGGTGATATTGCCGAGGCTTTACAGATACAGCCCAGCAATGTAAGTCAACATCTCAGGGTTCTCCGTTCTCATGATGTAGTAAAAACCCGCAAGGAAGGACAGACTGTTTTTTACAGCCTTTCCAACCGCAGATTACCCAAAGCCTGCGCAGAAATTCGGTCAATTTTACTGGAGGGAATGGAAAAGAACGGGAAAAAAGCCAAGGGTATGATCAAGTAGAGAAAAATTTTTATGTGGTAATATGCGTGTATGCGCATATGCGATGTTTAGTATAAGTTAACATGTTTTTGAAAGGAACGGAAAAATGGATACCGCAGAACTTGAAACCTTAGAAGTTAAAAAAGTTGTGGATGCACGTGGAACCGCTTGTCCCGGCCCGCTTCTTGAAGCAAAGCGCGGTATGGCAGAAGTCCCGCAAAAAGGTATCATGGAATTGCTATCATCGGATGAGGGCACTAACGATGATATCCCTCTGTGGTGTAAAAAGGTCGGGCATGAATATCTCGGGAATATCGAAGAGGCCGGTCACTGGCGGCTTTTCGTGCGGCGTATGAAGTAATGTCGACGATAATGACGGACAACAATGGTGACCCAAAGATTCTGGTAATTTCCACCAACAATATCTCTGATCCCGGAATTGACCTCGCCGGCGGTTCACATATGCCTTATTCGCCGTCAGTAATGGTGATTCCTGTGCCCTGTTCCAGCGGTATCAAGCCGTCCTGGGTTCTTCACGCAATTGAGGCTGGATTTGACGGAGTCTTTATTGCCGCCGACGGGACTGACTGCGCCTATTTGCCTGACTGCACGAAAAGGACAGGTGAAATCGTTCAAAAAGCACAGTCGCTATTGGAAGGACATAAGCACGACCCAAGGCGGCTCAAGATGGCGGCGATATGTTCGGTTTGCGCCGAGTCATTCCAATCGCATATGGAGAAATTCAAAACAGCATTGATTAAACTCGGTTCGTTGGAAAAGAGGGTAACTCAATGACCTATTTCTTTGCTTATGTATGTGATGTATTTCACAAGATGTCGTTTATTCCTGACTTTTCGGCGGAAGGTGTGAAAAAATGAACTATGATGTTTTGGTTGTTGGCGGTGGTATTGCAGGGATGGAGTCATCCTTGACTTTGGGTGATATGGGATACAAAGTATTGCTCATTGAAAAAGAGGCCAGCATCGGCGGTAAAATGGTTCTTCTCAGCAAGGTCTTTCCGACCCTTGATTGTGCCAGTTGTATTTCCACACCCAAGATGGCTTCCACCGCCCATCATCCCAATATTACTATCTCCACGTCCAGTGAAATCGACGAGATAAATAAACAGGACAAAGGCGGCTTTCTAGTAAAAATAAATAAAAAATCAACTTATGTGAATTCGGCTGCATGCACAGGATGTGGAGAGTGTGAACTGGCCTGCACAGTTGCAAAAGCCGATCCCTTTAATTTTGATCTTGTTGCCCATCGAGCAATACATATTCCCTTTCCTCAGGCTGTTCCCAAAAAGGCAGTCATGATAAGAGAAGGAACGTCCCCATGCTCTTTCACCTGCCCGGCAGGAGTCAAAGCTCATGGTTATGTTTCGCTTGTTCGTAGCGGGAAAT
>CAZJLX010000415.1:2556-2932 GCA_964546545.1 uncultured Ignavibacteriaceae bacterium
TGCTCCCTTACCTGGAAGTCTCAGTAGAGCCTGTTATGCCCCATGTGAAGGTGAGTGTACCAGAGGAAAATTGGAAGGGACAGTTCCTATTCGGGCTATTAAGAGATTTATGGTTGACCGTTATTATGAAAAGCATCCGGAACCTGAATACGGCCAGCCTGAATCAATTCCTGATAAAAAGGTTGCTGTGGTCGGTTCCGGCCCTGCCGGACTTTCAGCCGCCTACCATCTTGCCCGAAAAGGGTATGCCGTTACGATCTTTGAAGCCGCTGATCAAGCGGGTGGTATGCTCCGTTATGGAATACCGGCATATAGATTGCCGAAAGACGTGGTCGATAGGGATATCAAGAACATAACCGCCCTCGGTGTACAAATT
>CAZJLX010000416.1:0-2927 GCA_964546545.1 uncultured Ignavibacteriaceae bacterium
TTTTATTATATCCTATACTCTCCATATTGTCAATATACCGGCGATCCTGCAGTGCTTTCGTTTGTCTCTTTTTAATAGCAAATTCGAATCAGATTCCCCCCCCTTTCCATTTGACAGTCTGCAATAATCTTCGTACATTCTCCTCCGCCATGAATATGCCCAACAAACTGACCCTCTCGCGGATTATTCTTTCACCGATTTTTATGTCGTTTTTCTTAGTCGACAATGCTTACTCCCGCGTTTTTGGATTTTTCCTCTATGTCGTTGCGGCGCTTACCGATATCGCCGATGGCCATTATGCCCGCAAGTACGGAATCGTGACCGGATTCGGCAAATTCATGGACCCTCTGGCCGATAAAATTCTGGTCTCGACCGCCTTTATCGCGCTGGTTTCGATGGGGTACGCCCGCGCCTGGATGGTGATGCTGATTATTGCGCGGGAGTTTTATGTCACCGGTCTGCGCTCGCTGGCCGCTTATCGCGGCTCGATTATCCGCCCCTCGCCGCTGGCCAAACTAAAAACGGTTATCCAGATGTCGGTTATAACATTTATGCTTCTGGTGATAACCTTTGATTCGATATTCCGGATGGTTCAATCTCCGCTGGAAGTGATCTTGCATTTTAATCATCAACTGGTTTATGATATCTCGATCGGCATAGCGACTCTTCTGACCGTCTATACCGGCGTCGATTACACGGTTAAATACAATTCGATGCTGAGGAATGTTCTTCGATGAATAAAACTTCGCTTATCAAATTTTTTGCATCCGGCTTTTACAGCAGTTACAGCCCGATAGTCCCCGGCACAACCGGCACGGTCCCCTGCTGGCTGATTGCATTTTTTATTGTAAAAGGCGACCAGATGGCTGTTATTTCTATGGCTTTTGGTTTTACAATAATTTCAGTCTGGCTGGCATATCTGGCAGAGAAAGTCTATGGCCATGATGCCAAAAAAATCGTTATCGACGAATGGGCCGGGATGATGATTACGCTGATTTTGATTCCTTATTCGCTGGTCAATTACCTAATTGCTTTTGTCGCTTTTCGAGGATATGATGCGATAAAAATTTTCCCTGCCAATGTCGCGGAGAGTCTTCCCGGCGGCTGGGGCGTGACTGCTGATGATGTTGTCGCTGGAATTCAGGCCAACCTGTCGACTCTTCTGGCGATTTATATTTTGAATCATTATATTTTGACTTCGGGATAAATTATGAATAAAACGGCGGAAATAATTACGATCGGCGATGAGATAATCTCCGGTCATACAATCGACACTAACTCGATTCATATCGCCAAAAAACTGGCCGAGATCGGTCTGCCGACGAAGTTTAAGAGTTCGGTCGGTGATGATATCAAAGATATGGAAACGGTTTTTCATAACGCCCTCTCCCGGACTGATGTCATAATTGTTACCGGCGGTTTGGGGCCGACCGATGATGATGTGACCAAGCGTGCGATCGTAAAAGTTTTCAAACGTAATCTGGTTTTTCATGAGGATGTGCTCGAGGATCTGAAAAAGCGCTTTGCCGCGCGCGGTATCAAGATGCCGTCGATTAATCAGAACCAGGCGCTTCTGCCTCAGGGGGCGACCTATCTGGCCAATCGGACCGGTTCGGCAATCGGGATTGTTATCGAAGAACAGGGCAAAATATTCTGCTCGCTTCCGGGCGTACCGCGCGAAATGCAGGTGATGGTCGATGAAGAACTGATTCCGTTTCTTAAGACAAGAATACCGACCAGATATTTGAAAATAATCAAACTGCGGACGACCGGGATTTTTGAATCGGCCTTAGCCGAACTGATTATGCCGCATCTGAATATACCGGAGACGGTCAAGTTCGCCTATCTGCCTTCCTACGGCGGCGTCGACCTGAGGATTATCTCCTCGGCCACGACCAAAGAGGAATCCGAAAGCGCGGCCGAGTCAATCGCCGGGACACTTCGGAAACTTATCGGAAAATATATTTACGGCGAGAATGATGACACGCTCGAATCGGTCGTTGGGCAGTTGCTGCGCGAACGGGGCGAAAAGCTGGCGGTCGCCGAATCATGCACGGCCGGACTGCTGGCCGGTAAAATCGCCGATGTCCCCGGCTCGTCCGATTATTTCGATCGCGGCGTGGTCACCTATTCCAATCTGTCAAAGATTGAACTGCTTGGTGTACCGAGCAAGATAATCGAAAACTATGGTGCGGTTTCGGCTCAGACCGCCGAGGCGATGGCGGGCGGAATTCGTGATCGGGCGGGAGTCGATTATGGTCTTTCGGTGACCGGCATCGCCGGGCCGGACGGCGGTACCAATGAAAAACCGGTCGGAACCGTTTATATCGCGGTCGCCTCGAAAAATGGCGTGATATCGAAAAAATTCCAGCTTACCAATGATCGGCAGATTAATCGAATGCGGTCGGTCTATGCCGCGCTGGAGATGTTACGCCGAACAATTCTGGAGATAAGCTGATGCGTCTGTTTATCGCCACCCCGCTGAGTAAAGAGACAGAGGAGTATCTGGCCAAAGTTATTTTTGAGCTGAAACAGGTGCGCTCGAAAGTCAAATGGGTGGCCGCCAAAAATATTCATCTAACTCTGAAATTCCTCGGCGATACCGAAGAGAGCAAAGTCGAGCCGATAAAAGCGGCGATTCAAAAAGTGGCGGATAATAGTCATTCGGCTAAATGCACTATCGATAAGCTGGGCGGTTTCCCAAATCTTAAACGGCCACGGGTTATCTGGGCCGGAATCTCCGGCGAAATTGACAAGATAAAATCAATTGCATCCGAAATCGACAATGAGATGAATCGACTTGGTTTTGAAAAAGAGGATCGACCGTTTAAATCGCATCTGACTTTGGGTCGGGTGAAAGAGAGTTCCGGTTTGAAAGATTTAACCGAGGCGGTGACGAATTACAAATTGAATCCTCAGAATATTAC
>CAZJLX010000417.1:0-2623 GCA_964546545.1 uncultured Ignavibacteriaceae bacterium
TTTATATCTTATTCAAATCTGTTAATGCGAGTTAAATATATGAAGACTGAGATTATTGAATCGAAAATAAGACCGGTAACGTTTTCGATATGCATAATTATGTACATTATTATCGGATTTTATTTCGCATTATCCGGGGAAAATTATTATACCGCCGATTCCCTATCCAAAATTGACGACATCCTGATGGCTAAAATCTGGCTTGTTCTGTCTGTTATTATATCGGCCCTGATATATCGATACATTGGACGCTTAAGCAGTCGGATTACGGGCTGGCTTATTTTAATGTCAATTTACTTTTTGGTATTATACGCTCTGTTATACAAGGGAACCGATTTTGGCATGAATGGTTTTTGGGGAGATAATGCCAACCGGATGGCATTGATTACAAAATACAGGGAATTCGGCTCCATTTTTCAGGATTGGTACTATAAAGATTTGCCGTCCTTTTATCCGCCCCTATGGTTTTTCCTGTGCGGCAAATTGTCATGGCTTTTTGGTGTCGAAGGATACAAGACTGTCAAACTAGGATATTATGTTATTTTTGCGCTTTATCCAATAACGCTTTATTTTGTCTGGAAGAAGATTGTTTCCAAAACCACCGCCTTTGTTATCACTTTTCTTGTAATATTTCTAAAAGATATACATCTTGATTATGTTTATTATGAACATATTACGGCCGCCTTTTTTATTCCCTGGTGGTTGTACTATATCGAAGATATAAAAAAAGTAAGGAACAAAAACAGTCGGTGGTATATAATCGGAGGCCTTTGGGGAGCTCTGATTTTTATGACCTATTATTACTGGTTTTATATTGGCATTATTGCCACTTTCCTGCGCTGGATAATCTCGTTTCTGTCTAATCGTCGCACCTTTCTTCAAACGCCCCGTATTATGCATAAATTTTATATTGCTCTGGGTGTGACCTTGTTTACGTCAATTTACTGGGCTCCACTTTTATGGTCTGTAATCAAATTTGGCTCGGCGTCAGCCCAGAGTAAATGGTTTCATACTGGCTATTTGTCGATTGATATTCCATTTTTTGAATTTTCTGTTTTCGGCCTTTTATATCTGATCGGCCTGATATATATGGGAGCAAGATACCGACGCCTGTTAAACGCCAACTATATTCTTTTTCTGTCGGCGATGCTTCTGATGATACTTCTGGATAAATTCCTCTGTCTGTTTGAAAGTTCAATCCAAACGCGGAAATTAATCGAGCTTACTCCGGTCTTTCTGGCCGTACCGGCCGGATGTGGACTGAATCTTTTTTATCGGGTAATTACGAGGAGGGCGAAATATATCCGAACGGCGCTGATGTTTGTTCTGGTAGCAGGATTGCTTTATTTTGGAAATAATCACTCTCAATTGTTACATCTGGATCTCTATAAAAAGGCTATCGATTCTCGTATCCCGGAAAGCGGCCTGGCTATTTTCAAATCGGTCGACTACCGGGGAAAAGTATTTTTAACCGAACGATATATCGATGCCGCCTTCTTGCCTTATTATCTGTTTATAAGTCGCTCCGGCTCGGCGACTCATATTGCATCACAATATGAAAGTCGCATTGAGTTTTTAAAATATATTGGCGGTTTGACCGATCCAGCTCAAGTTGCATATTTATTGAAAAAAAATCGATTTGATGCTGTCGATTATTTTTTACTGCCTTTTGATTCCAAAAAGAACAAGAGCTTTCTGGAGGTCTATCCTCTCCACTTTGTCATTGGCAATCAAAAATTGCGGCTTGAATTTGCTCCTGATGTTACGATTAAGTCGGAATATTTTGAATTAAAACATAAGGCAGGTTTATATGAAATTTTGCCGCCTCATAAATCTATAACTGATATTTTTATTCAAAAATATGACAGCCTGTCTTTGGAATCGGTTCTGGCGGAATATAATAGGCTGAACCATGCCACCGAATTTATGCCAAAGGGCCTGTCGGACTCGCTGAAACCATATCGCGATAAATTGGAAAAAGAACTATTCTCTTTCATTAGTATAAAGCCGCTGACCGAGCTAAATAACGGCGTCATACTTGAACATATTGATATATATTCTGATTTGACGGACAATAAAAAGCTTCGATTGATTTTCAAGGCTGGTGACCGTTTTCGTGAGGATTTTAAAATCTTTGTTCATGCTTATCCATTGACTGATGGCCTGAAAGGAAATTTTATAAATCTGGATATAAATCCTATATTTCCAACATCCCATTGGATTAAGAATGAATTGATTTTGTTGGAGAGAGGCTGTGATTTGGATTCGGGTCAATATTATTTTCACATCGGCCTATTTAATAGCAGCTCCGGTCAGTTAAAAAAGACGTTTAAATCTGGCCCACTCGACTGTTTTTAATCGCAAAAAAAGTGTTGCCGAATATCTAACTCTTTATATATTATGCGCTGCAGAATGCCGAAGTGGTGGAACTGGTAGACACGCTGTGTTCAGGGCGCAGTGTCTTAACGGGCGTGGGGGTTCAAATCCCCCCTTCGGCATTTTTTATAATCAGTCTTTTCCCGTCAATAGTAATAATACAGGCTATTTCTTTTGAGGCCATTCCTGACAAACCGATTAAGCAGTATATTAAAATTGCCCCGACAATAAAAATGCGGTAAGCGAT
>CAZJLX010000417.1:2633-2907 GCA_964546545.1 uncultured Ignavibacteriaceae bacterium
AATCCCCCCTTCGGCATTTATTTTTTTTATCATTAAACAGATTATCCGCGTTCTTGTTTTAACCGGCCTTAAAAGCAGCCTGAAAATTGGCTCAATGATGTCTGGCCTGACTGCCATCGGAACACTTCCGGAATATATATCTCTTTTTAAAGAATAAAAATCGTATTCTTTTTATATAAGTGATATGACATTTTGCATTATATTATCATGAAGAAAGCTGAGGTTAAAAATAGTCATGAGTTTTAATGTTGCCCAAAAACTGATCGAACAACAT
>CAZJLX010000418.1:0-2902 GCA_964546545.1 uncultured Ignavibacteriaceae bacterium
TTGTTATTTTATTATTATCATGCAGTTTTTTCATCTGTTCATTTTCGATAAACAGACCGGCCAATTCGGTCGCCTCGGAAGCCATTGAATCGAGCATTGAGCCTAAAGCAAAATCGGAAGATTGAAACAACTCCTGAATTTTATCGGATAATTTTTCTCCGAGGGTGACAGCAAACAGCTCCAAAATTTTTGCCTGAGGATAAATAATCTCTACTGGCGTTTCTATCTCGTTACGCCCTAAACCGTTATAGACAACACTAAATTGCGAAATGGTAATCTCGGATATAATCGTTTTTGGTTCGCATAAGAGCGAAAAAATATCATAAGCCTGTTTTAATATATCTGCCACCGATTGTGTAAGCTCCGCATCCTCAGGCACGCCCTGATTCTGTAATATGGACTCTATTGGAGGTGTTATCTTCTCTGTCTTTATATCGGAAATTATTTGCACTATTCGATATCCGGTAGTTTAGTCATTCCGTACCGTTTCGCTTCGGTTGTCATCAGGCTGATGATGTCTTTTTTAATTTCCTCCGACAGGCGTGATGGACGATAACTTTCAAGCAGAGCGGTAACCTGATTTGATGCCTTTTCGGTGAACGTCCGACGTCCCTCCTCTTCCCAGCGCCGGCGATTGGCTCGTTCGATTAGCGGCCCGGGGAAATGATGCTCTTCGCGCAGATATTTACGGGTATGATCGGCAATCAGGAGATGCTGTTCACTTAACAACTCTTCGAACCTTTCCAGTGAGGGGAAATCCTCTTTCGGTTCGATCCCGTCCAGCATGCGGTAAATCATTCCGCAAATCTCATTGTCAGCCAAAAGTTTTTCGAGACTGAAACAGTTTTCAAAATCAAGCATCCCCGGTCCGGAGATGGAATTAATGCCGCTTAAGGCCGCCAGCGTGGCACCCATCGAAGTTTCCAGCCCCGCCTGAGCGTCAAGCTGCTTGGCATCAGACAGCCCTATATAAGCCTGCGTTGGCAGGCCAAGGAACTTGCCAATCTCGTTATAAGCGCAGTCTATCATCTCGGTTTCGATCGCACCCATCGGCGTCGTTTCATAGCGAACATCGAAAATCGCCGGCGACCCGCCGTACAATGCCGGGGCACCCGGATTAGTCAGTTGCGTGATAACTATTCCACTTATTGTCTCGGCCGTATGCTGGATCAGTGTTCCGACCAGAGTCACCGGTGCGATAAAGCCGCTCATCGGCATCGCCACATACTCTACCGGAATAGATTTTTCGGCACAATCAACCAGATTCTGCGAAGTGACATGACTCCATTTCAAAGGCGAGGTCGGACAGCAGGAAAAAACGGTCAGCGGCTTTTGTTTTAAATTTTCTTCATTACCTCTTACGGCAACCTGAAGATCATACATAATTTTAAACGACTCGATTCGAAAGGCGCCGGTTATAACCGGTTTTTCACCCAGTATCAGATTGAGATAAAGCCGATAACTGTCGGATATATTTTCATGCACATCGGAGGGCACCATCGCCGTACTCTGCGATGCGATATATTTACACTGGCTGACGATTTTGCAGTATTTTACATAATCCGAAGATGTCGCCGGGCGAATATCGCGCGATTCATTATCCTGAATATAAATCGCCGCCGAGCCGGGCGTGAAATAAACATTGTCTCCCGAAAAATTTACCGCTTCATCGCCCAGCGTATCATACAGCCTAAAAGAAGCGGGCGCGGTCGAAAGCGCCTTGTCGATTATCTTATCATTAAAGAGTACATGCTGTTTGGATTTTTCGACCTTTGCACCGAAGTCGGCCAGCATCGTAAGAATATTATCATTATGAATTGTGACGCCGAGCTTATTTAAAATCTCGCGCGCTTCGGCAATAATCTTTTTTTTCAACTCATCAGATAAAAATCTGACTTTGGGCCGCATATAGTATAATCCTTTCGCCGATCGGCCATTCGCTTTTCTTCAGCCACTAAACAGTCAATCCCGCCATAAAATCGGTCGCTTTTATATTTTCGCAGCTGAATATATCCTTTTCAATCTTCTTTTGCCGATCCGGCGGGAGTAAATCGGCTGATAAACCGTTAAATTTCGAACGAAGGTCCTCGATTGTCATCGGTTCGCGCGGATCACCTTTCGGATATTCGAGATACTCCGAATATTCCTTGCCGTCAACTGTCTTCACGACCACCTTCGAGGGCTGTTTGGCCGGGAACATTTTTTCGAATTCCTGCGAAGCCTCCCCCTTGATTTTATCAATCACCTGCCAGATACGCTCATCCTTCAGTTTTTCATCGGAGAACGACTGCGTCGAAATGCCATGATCGACCAGACAGCAGGCGACACAATAGGGCAGCGAATGATCGGCTGTCTCCCGCGATTCGGGCCGATACTTATGCGGATCAAACAGAATATCACAGGCGCGGGCGATAGTGGTAATTGTTACCTCTTCTATCTGATCGTACGAAATATTATTATCCCGAACAGCCTTGAGCGTCGCCGACAGATGCGTATGTGTCAGTGCTTCGGTCGGAAACGCCTTCATACCACATTCTAAAATCTTGTAATTTTTGCCCAGACCGCCAAGAAGTTTATCCTTATCCCAGTCCGGACCGAAAACATCCATGAAACCTTCCTTGCCCTCAAAAACCAGTTCGGTGCCGGAATAACCTTTTTGCGCCATCAACGCCGCTAATACCCCGGACTGCACTGCCATCGGATCAACCGTATTTTTCATCATCGTCAACTGCCCCGCAGACGTGGGGATTTACCTGAACGAGGCGATGAATTGCCGCATCTACAACAACACGCTTTACAACACGACAGGCAACGACGTTCGATTCCAGGCGAGTGTGGTCGACCTGCGCAACAACCTGATGTCGGGGCGAGTTCGCGTTCGTGACGGAGGCAAGAACACGGG
>CAZJLX010000419.1:0-2899 GCA_964546545.1 uncultured Ignavibacteriaceae bacterium
GAATCGTATCCTCCATGCCCAGAAAACCGCTGATCTTGCCCTCCAGTTCTCGATGAATATCCTGCGTCCCGCAGATAAACCGAACCGAGGACATCCCGTAACCGCGGCTGTCCAGACCGTCATGGGCCGCCCTCACGACATCGGGATGCGAGGATAAACCGAGATAATTATTGGCGCAAAGATTTATCAGACCGGTCGGATCGGAACCCTCCGGATATTCCACCGTGATATCCGCCGCCTGCGGCGAATGTATAAACCTCTCTTCCTTGAGAAGTCCCTGTTTTTCGATATCTGCAAGCGTCGATCTATAAAACTCACCCGCTTTGGAAATAGCCATAATACCTCCGCCTTATTTAACTCATTGGAGTCAGGACAACTTTCGCCGCATCTATGTCCGGTGAAATGGCCGTCTCAATTGCCTTATCGAAATCCTTAAAGGGAAATCGATGCGAAATCACCGGAGTTAAATCAACCTTTTTATTATCAAGAAAATTTCGCAATTGATACCATGTTTTGAACATCAACCGGCCGTTGATACCAATTACTCTCGCCCCCTTGAATACAACATTATTGGCCATATCGAATTCGAATGGTGCTGGGGCAATCCCAAATGAAGTATATGTCCCGGCCCGGCGTAGTATTGCAAACCCGTCATCCACGGCCGGTTTGTTACCGGCCATATCCAGAACGACATCAACGCCACCACTTGTCTCATTGATTATCCGCTGCCGATAACTATTTTCATTCCGGACATTTATTTGAACGTCGGCTCCCATCTGGCGACAGATTTTCAGATTATATTCCATCATCCCCAGATTATATATTTTGGCCGCCCCGACTGCCCGGGCTACCCCAATAGCAAAACATGCGATAGGACCATCGCCGATAACGGCAATCGTTTTACCGCTGACATCGCTCTCCATAACCGTATACACTGCATTTCCAAATGGTTCCTGCACTGCCGCAATATCGGGCGGTAAAGATTTTTCATTTTTCCAGCAGCATATTTCCGGAATAGCAGCATACTCGGCAAAAATACCGTTGGTGTCGACACCCAAAATCACCAGATTCTGACACAAATTCATATTACCGGTTCGACAGAGATAACATCGCTGACAAGGGATATGTGTCTCGGCCGAGATATAATCCCCGACCTTAATATCTTTGACACCGGCGCCGATTTCGATCACTTCACCACAGCATTCATGACCAAAAATTATCGGCGGTTTAATCCGTGACTGCGCCCAGTTATCCCACTCGTAAATATGTTTATCAGTGCCGCAGATTGAAGCGGCTTTAACTTTGATTAAAACTTCATCTGTTTTGATGGAAGGAATATCGACTTCGACCAATTGCGCACCGGCAGCTCGCTCTGTTTTCATAGCCGCCAGCATCTTGCCTGTCATACAGCTCCCTTTCTCTAAAGATATGTTATTTAGCAAGGATTTAATAATATCATCTGGGGCAGGAAAAGTCAAACGATTCATCGGCCAGATATAATACCTAATAAGTATTTATTTGACAAAAATAACCTAAATATTATATTGATTTAAGTCCCGAATAGATATGCTATGGGCGCGATAAAATTAAATATTTTTTACCTGCTTGACCAAATTTGAGGATGACAATTTAAATAGAACGACTTAATAGAGAGGAAACGACAGCATGAATTATGTGACAACGTCACGGGCAACAAAACTGGCTCTTATCTTGACACTGGCCTTAATCCTGACAGCGGCGATGGCATCGGCGGAGATTCCATCGACAATAAACTATCAGGGCCGGTTGACTGACAACGGCGGCAACCCGATGGACACTATCATAGCCATGACCTTTACTATCTGCCTCGATTCGGTCGGCGGACTATGTATCTGGTCGGAATTCCACGATTCGGTCGAGGTTTCGGGCGGCTTATTCACGGTCAAATTGGGTGAAGATGTACCGCTTACCGAAGATATTTTCGCTAATGATAACCGCTGGCTGCATATTTCGCTCGGGGCGATTAGAGGCGAACCGATTGAGCCGCCAACCGAATTTTTGGCGGTCCCATATGCCTTCCATGTCGGAACCGTCAGTGGCGCCACAGGTGGCGAAATCACGGGCGATTTGTGGATTTTTGGTGATATTGCTATCGGTTCATATTCTCCGCAGGGAGCGCTGGATATCAACTCTACTACCGGCGGTCTGATCGTACCTCGAATGACGACCACCGAACGGGATGCACTGACTCCCGTCAATGGGACAATTATTTATAATCTGACAGATAATCAATTCAATTTCTATGAAAACGGAGCATGGGTAACAAAATAAGGAGATATGATGAAAAAGTTTATTCTATATATCATATTTGCATCAATATTGACCCTGCTATGTTCCGGTTCCGTATCCGGCCAGGATATCCGCTGGCAGGTCATCTCAAGCGGCGGCTCGGTCGGTTCTTCCGCCAGTTTCCAGTTAAGCGGGACGGTCGGGCAAACGGCCGTCGGAAGCGGAAGTTCGACCAATTTTGGTCTCGATCATGGTTATTGGGTCGATTTCGGCCAGAGCGGTGGCCCCTGTGACTGCGAACCGGGCAATGCCAACGGCGATGCCCCAACCAATATCTTCGATGTGACATTTTTAATTTCTTATCTCTATAAAGGCGGTCCCGCGCCGACACCATACCCTATCTGTTCCGGCGACCCGAACGGACTGGGATGTGTCTGTAACATTTTTGATATTACTTATTTGATTTCCTTTTTGTACAAGGGCGGACCGGCACCGGTCGACTGCGATACATGGCTGGCGACCTGTGGCCCTCCGTTAAGATAAGAATCAAAGATCATTTAGGAAAAAACAAAGGCTGGTTTATCAGAAAACCAGCCTTTTTTAATGAATTCAATTTATATTTATCGCAGCG
>CAZJLX010000420.1:0-2892 GCA_964546545.1 uncultured Ignavibacteriaceae bacterium
CCTGCTTTTCCATTTCGGCCAGATAGACAACCCCGGCACCGTCAATATTGTATGAGATCGAATCGGCGGTTTTATCGATATTAATATCTTCATGCACATAGTCGATTAAATCTTTTTTCTTTAGTCGAGTAAATGTATCAATAATCTGAAGCTTTAATCGTTCATCGGATTCCCGTTGATACCTTGAAACCAGAAAACTGAGCGCTTTGGGAGTGGCCGCTTTGCCCAGCGAAGATATCGCCTGCGAAACCACATTATTGTCGCGATCATTCAGCCCGGAAGCTACCTGCGCGATATCTTTCTCCGCCTTTGAATTTCCCAATCCCTGTAAAGCCAACGATCTGACAAACGGATCGGCATCGGGCAACCATTCGGCATACAGATCAACCGGTTCGGAGATACCCATCCGTACCAAAGCATATAACGCCGCCACCTGCACCGGACGCACCGGATCATTGCGGCAAATTTCGGTCAATCTGTCAGCGCTGTTTTTGGCATTGGCGCGCCAGAGCGCATAAGCCGCCTGCTCGCGGACCCGATGATCGACATCACTGAGATAATCTGTCAGATTATCGATCACATCGGTCATCGAAGAATCAGCCAGTCGCCCGACCGCCTGCACAGCCAAAGCCAACAGCTCCGGTGAGAATTTTTCGGAATTATCCAGCAAGCGTGTTGCGAATTCTTTATTTCCCGATATGCCAATAGAAAAGAGAGCGTTCTCAACAACGATATCCGATGAATCATCAAACAGCTTAAAAAGCTGTTCGACCGCATTTAAATTGCCGATCCGGCCGATTGCCAGAGCGGCGCGGGCGCGAATATCCGGATCCGGATTAGAAAGTGATTCAAGCAGTGAGGTCGAAACCAGACGTCTGTCCTCGGCTGATATAATCGAGGCCAGTTCGGCCTCTTTGCTGTATCGCAGATTAAAAATATCAAAGTACAATACAAACAGCAGCCCCAGAATTATGATCAGGGCGAGCGATGAAAGCAGGAATTTCTTCATAATATCTATGTTCCTTTTTAGAATGTTCAAACAACTTCTAAAACAAAGATTGAGCGAATCTGAAACAGGGTCAACTAAAAAAAGCAGTGGCCTTATTTTGCGCTTCGCGTCTGCATATATGGGCGATTTTACCAGTAATATACAGGCTTTCTACCTGTTCCCAGGCGATCCTCAGATCACCCGGTAGTGATTATTTTCTGTTTTTGACCGATGAGAATTTTTTGGCTGATTTTTCAAATGAAGGACTGCTCAGTTTTTTTAAATTATCGTCGAGCTCTTTGATATCTTCTTCAGTCAATGTATTCAATTTATCGGCGAAGTTTCCATTTTTAATTTCACCAAGAATATCTTTCATCCTCTTTTTGACAGTTTTATCTATAATTTCGGGGCCATTCAGATATGAGCCATATCGAGCCGCGATAGAAATCCGCCGAAACATCCCCTCGATACCGAAGTTTTTTATCAGATTAATTATCAGATCCATTTGATAGGCAACTTCGAGATAAGCCTTGTCCGATGACAAACCGAATTCGACGAGGGTATCATAGCCATTTTTAATAAGCTGCGACAGACCGCCGCACAAGACTGCCTGTTCGCCGAATAGATCACCGATAGCCTCATCTTCAAATGAAGTATTAATCATCGTTTTTTTATCGATTCGCAGCGCTCGGGTCAATTTATCTAAAATTTTATTTGCTTCACCAGTGGTATCCTGGTGAACAGAATAAAAATATCCGACCGATTTTTTCTGGAGAAACTTTTCTCTGACCGCCGTTCCGGGAGCCAGCGGAGCGAGCAGTAAAACATTACTGTTATCGGGCGGAACAATTGTTTTAAAATGAATCGAGAAACCATGCAGAAAAATAAGTGTACTACCATCTTTTAAATTAGGTCGAATTTCTTTATCGAATATTCGTCCGTGCAGATGATCCGGAAAGGCAAACAGCGCCAGAGGGGCGTTTTTTACTGCCTGTCCAACAGCAGTAATATTTTCAATTCCGTCACTTTTGGCAAAACGCCTTGATCTGCTTTTAGAGGGCAGTCCGACAATTACTTCCCAGCCGGCATCTTTAAGATTAAGAGCTAAGGCTCTTCCCTGCGCGCCGTATCCGAGAATTGCGATGTTTGGTTTCTTTTTCATAATGATCTTTTAAAATGAATAAGCCGCTATTGGCATTTCATCCCAGGTGCGGCCCTCAAGCACTCTGCCCGCCTTCTTTTTATTTACACCACCCCATTGTTTAAAAAAGAATGGTACATTTTTCTTATTGCACTGATTGCGAATATTTAAAACCCACGCCTCTTCCATCAGCCGCGCCCCGGGACCTGATTCACCACCGACGATGACCCAGTCTATACCGTTCAGATTCAGAGAACCGACCGGGCCGATAAGCGGCTCTATCGAAAGAAATTTTATGACAGCGCTTGTCTTACGAAGATGGTCGATTCGATAACGGAACCTATGATTTTCGACCGAGACACCCATCCAGATATTCTTTGTCCATTCAAGTTCTTTGTTCAATTCTAACAGCCTGTCCGACCGTTTGGTCAGCACCTGAAAACGGTGCCAGTCAGCCCGGTTCATAACGGAGAAAACATCTTTGATAAATTTCAACGGAATGCTGTCAAGAAAAAGGTCGGACATCGAATTGACAAAAATATTCTGCGGCTTTTTCCATTGCAGCGGATATTCAAGAACATGCCTGTGGATAGTCGGTTCAAATCCATTCTTATAATTTTCCTGCCCCATCGCCTGTAATCTTTTGGCCATCCGTTCGGCATAACAGTTTTTGCACCCGGTGGAAATTTTGACACATCCGGTTACCGGGTTCCAGGTTGAGTCGGTCCATTCGATTTTAGATTTTGTTGCCATTACCTTATAT
>CAZJLX010000421.1:0-2891 GCA_964546545.1 uncultured Ignavibacteriaceae bacterium
GCCGGATACAGGACAGGTCTTCAACCATCAGTTCTTAATTCGAAATAAGATTGTGAATTCGAAAGTGATTCAATCGCCCGGCAAATCATTGACAATCAAGCTCTTGCGGGCGTCATGGCCGGGATTGGCAAGAGCCGACGCAACTTTTTTAAATTATTGACGTTTATAAAAAAGGTTTTGGTAATCTGTTGCAGGTTGGTGTCGATTTTACTATTATATTATGATGCCAAAGAGACTACCACGATTTAGTTTGTCGCTTTTATTCAGTCTATTACTTTATCCGTTTGTTACCGTTTTGGCCGGATATAATATCGGCGAAAACAATTTATCCAACGGTATAAAAATTTTGACCTATGAGGATCATTCTGTGCCGCTGGTTGGCGTTATGTTCGTTTTTAATGTGGGTATTAAAAACGAACCGGCTGGTCTGACCGGTCTGACTCGTCTATGCGATAATATATTGCAGTCGGGGACAGCCAGTCATAAACGGGGCGATTTTTCGAGAATTATCCAAACCGGCGGCGGTGAGAGCAGATCATTCGTAGATGCCGATTATACGGCTTATGTCACCAAAATCCCGACACGGATGATTGATACGCTACTGATGCTTTGGGTTGACCGGTTACAGAACTGCAATCCGACCTATGAGAAACTTTTATTGGCCAGGGATGCCCTCCGTAAAGAGAGAATTTCATACGTGGAAGGTTCGATTTACGGACATATAAATGAAGAAATTATGAATCTGGCCTATCGGTCGCACCCCTATCGAACTCCTTCTTATGGCTGGCCGCAGGATTTGGATAATATTAACCTCGATGATCTGAAAAAATACCTTCGCCTTTATTTTCAACCCAGCAATTTGACCATAATAGTCGCCGGGGATTTTAAAACGGAAGAGATTGTCGGCCGGATCGACAGTCTTTTCGCAAATATTATCTCCGTGCCGGTTCCACCCGAACGAAATATTATCGAACCGACTCATATCAGCGAAAGATGTTCATATCTTGAAGGACCGGCGGGGATTCCGGCTTTTATTATCGGTTATCATATACCACCTACTTCTCATGAAGATACGCCGGCGATACGATTGCTGAGTTATATTTTATCCATAAGCGAATCATCTCGCATACAGCAACGAATGATGAGTAAGGAAAAATCTGCTTTTCGCGCCCGGGGCGGGATGATTTCTTATAAGGGTCCGTCACTTTTATTCGCCTATGCTATTCTTAATTATGATACTCCTAATGAAGTCGGGGTCGCCCAGATGGACGAAGAGATTCAGCGTCTAAAAGATGAACCGGTAACCGAAGCCGAATTGGAGGCGGCCAAAAATCAGCTTGAGGCCGAATATTTTCGCAGGATGAGAACGCTGGATGGTATGGCATACTCAATCGCATATATGAATTTGATTTATTCCGACTGGCGGTGGATCGATAGTACGGTTATCCAGGCGCGGGCGGTAACGGCGGAAGATATTTCCGATGTGGCACAAAAGTACCTCGATCGATCGAACAGGGTTGTTGTTTATCTGAAGCCTGTGGAAGATGATGATGCGCACGAGGGGGGTGAAGAATGAATAAGTCAATAATATATTTTCTGTCGTTAACATTTTTTGCTTTTATAATGGTTTCGGGCGGAGCCGCGCGAGATGGTGTCTTACCTGAGCATGACACATTCACTTTGAATAATGGTCTTGAAGTTATTTTAATCGAAGATCATCATTTTCCGCTGATTGATTTTCAGATGCCTTTTTATGTCGGTTCATCGGCCGATTCGATGAATCGTTCCGGGCTGGCGGCGCTAACCAGCGAAATGTTGCGTGAGGGAAACATTGCATTTCACGCCAATGGTGAAGGTCTTTCCGCGGCGGTAGATGCTTCAGGGGGACAGCTCTTTTCCAGAATAACACGTGACCGGCTGGTAGTGGTTGGAAATTTTCTTTCGCGCGATGTTGATTTTGCCATGGGTGTTCTGGCGCAGATGGTTATTTCTCCCCGGTTTTCCGAAAATAGTCTGGAGCAGATACGACATCGTCTTATTTCCAATTATGTCCGCAGTCATTCGATTTCATCCAACCAGCTTGAGAATGCTCTTTATCATGCGTTATATGGCAATCATGGCTTCGGTTTGCCAACCTATGGTACGCAGGAGGGTCTGGAAAATATAGAACTTGGACAAATTGAAAACTTCCGAAATTTCAATATCTGCCCCAATAATGCGGCTCTGGTTGTGGGCGGAGACTTTAAGTCGGGGAAATTAAAAAAGAAGATAAAGGCGCTGTTTAATAAATGGGAGAAGGGTGGGACATTCAGCCCACCCATTGCCGAAATAGTGCCATCCGATTCTTTTCGGATTATTCTTATCGATCAGCCAAACGCTCCGGGAACTGAATTCATTATCGGCCGGGCACTGGGCGGCTGTCGATTTGAAGAGGTTGGGCCAATGATGCTACTGGATTACATTTTGGGAGGTGGTGGAGAGGTTTCAAGACTTTCACAACGACTAAGGTCGCAGCAGCTGGTGACCAATGTTTATTCAATGACAAATTTTTCGCGGATCAGTGGGACCCTTATAATCCGTGCCTCAACCACCAATAATGCGGCCATTGAAGCGGTCAGACAGACGCTGACGGTATTAAAAGATATGCGTGAGTTGCGGGTTCCGGCGAGTGAATTGGAAGAGGCCAAAAATTATTTTCGAGGACGATTTCCCGGATTTTTTGAATCGTCGGACATGACGGTTGAGCATATCAGTAATCTGCGGGCGCTCGGATTGGATCTTTATCTGTATGACCAGATAGTCCGCGAGTTTGAGAAAATTGAACCGAAGCAGATTAGGAGTCTGGCCGGCGATATACTCGATGAAAATAAACTTACGCTGGTTATTGCGGG
>CAZJLX010000422.1:0-2890 GCA_964546545.1 uncultured Ignavibacteriaceae bacterium
AATCATACCGGGTTTAAAATCGATATAAAAAACAGATTAAATTCCGCTGCCCAGACTATACTGCACGCCGACCATAATCTGTAACAATTCATAGGTACTTTCGGCCAGAACAAGGTGGAATCTTGGCGCGCCATAAATTCCAAGCTTCGGCGACAACATTTTCCGATACATCACACCGGCGTTAAGCCCCAACTTCATGCCGCCAAAACCATACAATCCGGCCCCGCCCATCAGGAAAAAAGCGGATTCATCATCATAACTCAGGGCATACAAAACCGATCCAAGGATATTAAATTCGGTGCTGCTACCGCTGCCACCGAAAGTGTATGCTGAGGTTTTATATTCCAGATCAGCCTTATAGCTCTGGAACATCATCTCGCCACCCAGCATCATTTTTTCATTCATGCCATAATGAAAAGTGCCACCAAAGTTGAATCCAGGACCAAAAGAATATTTGTAATATGCATTATCCACATCCTGAAAAACGTCGCCCATCCCAAGCGAATACCCGAGAAAACCGCCGACATACATTTCGCCGGTCAGATCCTGGCTGCTGGCACTCATGGTAAACAGAAAACAGATCATTGCTAAAGTTAGTAGTCCTCGTTTCATCAAAACATCCTCCTGAATTCTTTAAAACAATTTGTTTATTTCAATTTAAAAACAGAGAATAATTTATGACTAAGGGTGCCATCACCTCCTCTCACTAACTCTCTAATCCTAATTTATGCAAACATACATTTATTTTTTAAGATTTGTCAATAAGATATTTCTGGTTTTTCTGCCGTCCGTTCGAATATTCCTAAATCATTATTTAATAATAATGCCATCAGGTAAAACCTGACGGCATTATACATTTTGCTTTTTTAAATAATAAATTTTTTCTTATTCATCAATCGTTCGATTAATAATTATTCCCACGCTGTCGACAGACAAATTGCCCACGGCCAGATCGATAAAGCCATCGGAATTGAAATGAGCGGCGATGATCGAACGCGGATCACTGCCGCTCACATAATTAATGGCCGTCCCGAATGTCCCATCACCATTCCCCAGCAGAATCGAGACATTCTCATCATAATAATTGACCACAACCAGATCGACAAACGTATCATTATTCATATCTTCGGCAACAAGATCATACGGACCGTTTCCTGAGGTAAGTGTCGAGGGTGTACCCAGCCCACCGCTGCCATCATTAAGAAAAAGGGCCAGCGAGTTGCTGTTCGCATTAATTACGACCAGATCATAATAAGCATCGCCATCTATCAGGGCCGCTTGCAGCCGAATCGGGGCATCGCCGGGGTAATAATTAACTGGCGTCAAAAAGGTCGTATCATGATCATTAAACAGAACCGATACGGAATCATCCTGATAATTGGCAACTACCAAATCTACATAAGTGTCATTATTCAGATCGACGGCGATAATATCGCGGGGAGAATCTCCGACAGCAAATGATTTGGAAGTCGAATCAGGATAGGTTCCGGTGCCGCTATTATACATAATCGTTATTGAATCGACTGTTTCGTTGGCCACGGCGACATCGATAAAACTGTCGCCATTAAAATCGGCGGCGCAAATCGCCTCCGGATCGGAACCGGCCGGATACTTGGCCGGGGCGGGACTGCTAAATGTCATGTTGCCACTGTTTCTTAAAACCGTGATTGAGTCGGCATTACGACAGGTGACAATAATATCTATATCGGTATCAGTGTCAACATTAATCGCAACACCATCAACCGGATACTCGGCAGTCGTATATGATGATCTGAGCGTAAAGGTTCCGTTATTGTTGTTCCTTATCAAACGAATGTTTCCGGCGTTACTGTTTATGGAAGCTAAATCGACGTCGCTGTCCTTGTCAAAATTGGCCGCCACGATACCCATCGGGCCATCATTCACGCCCATCGAATAGGGAAAAGCCAGCCGTGACCATACTGTCGTATCGACCACGAGGTTGGAAATCGGTGATAGATTTCCCTGGGCATCGGCGCTTCTGATAGCAAAAAAGTACTCGGTATAATACTCCAGCCCGGTGACCGTAAAGCTCTCGGCGGTTCCCGATGTGGCCGGGGTCGGTTCACCACTGATAGCCGTGGCACTTGACCAATTGGAGTCGGTAATTGTATCCGAATAATATCTCAGATCATAAGAAAGCGGCGTGGAATTAATGCCGTTAATACCGGGTGAAGTCCATGCCAGGCTTATCGATGTTGTTGTACTATCGGTAATCGATAAATCGCTGATCGCCGACAGGGCCAGGGTTGTCGAGGAAGCGACATTTGATGAATCTGACTTGTTGGCCGCTTCATCGATCGCCTTGATTGCAAAAAAGTACTGCTTGTCGGAGGCCAAACCGTTAACGGTATATGTTTCGGCACTTCCCGGCGCGCTCGGCGTCGGTTCGCCGCTGCATTGAAAAGCTAAATTAAAACTGGAATCGGTAATAGCTATGGTGTCGAATCGAATATCATATCGGGTTGCCATCCCGGTCACACTGTCATCACCCGGCGCCGTCCAGCTAAGAATCAAGGAGCTGATAAGCGAGTCGACAATCGCCAAATCTGCAATGGCCGCCGGAGCGATCGAATCGGTTAGAGTCATGCCTGACGGGATATTCGATAAATTCGACCAATTGGGAACTTCATCGCCTGTTTTAAGACCGAAAAAATATTTTTTGTTTCCGGCAAGTCCCCCGACAACCATGCTTTGGGCAGTTCCGGCCGCGCCCGGCGTCGGCTCGCCGCTAATTCTGGCGGCCACGGGCCAGCTATCTTCGGTTATGGAATCCAATGAATATCTAAGGTCATATTGTGTCGCTGTGCCGGTCGTGCCGTCATCACCGGGCGCTGCCCAGGATACAGTCAGTGATATATCGGTAGCTAAT
>CAZJLX010000423.1:0-2882 GCA_964546545.1 uncultured Ignavibacteriaceae bacterium
GGTGTCGTCTCTTATCGGATACCAGCCGCATCGGTATCGAATTCATTTGAATTTCAAATGTATGCCAATATTTATTCATCGGCGCAGACGCCCTATATGAAAAAAAGAAAACGATTAAGCGGCGGTTTTGAAAAATCGGGTGGCTGGGGGAGTACGGAAATTGACTCGGTGCTGATAAATAACAAGAATGTCACCCGGAATGTAAAACTTGATTATACCCGAGGTATTTTTGAAAATCCGGACCATGAACCGCTTGATAATAAAGTCGTCAGGATTTATTTTACGACCTGGATACCGAAAATGGGGGAGAAGCTGTCGCATATCGGCGAAGAATATTTACTCAGCGGCTGGTTCCCAGTTCCGGCGATATTAAAAGATAATGGCGAATATTATAATCCATATTATGGCGCCTTTGCCGAATATTATGGCGAATATTTTTATTTTGATATAAATCTGACACTGCCCGAAAATCTCATTTTAGCCTCGCCGCTGGCCGCGCAAAAGGTTGTTAAAAAGAATGGTCTGACAAATTACCATTTATTATTTGGCCCGGCACAGGATATGGCACTGATCTTATCGCCATACTTTAAAATTGATTCGCTTTCACTAGGTGAAACAAGGGTAAAGATATATTATCGGCCGCATGAGAAGGCGGTACTGGATCGTATTCGACTCGCCCTTAAGCATACCTTTGAATATTTGGAGCGTCATGTCGGCGCTTATGTTTTTCCGGAATATTCGATTATTATATTCAACACCGCTATAAGCGGCGGGATGGAATTTCCTGGGCTATCAGTCGTTTTATCGCCCGGTGGCGGCGTGCTGGCGACTCGGTTTTATGAATCGCTGGTGATTCATGAGACGGCCCATCAATGGTTTTTCGGAATGATTGGTACCGATCAGAGCCGTGAACCCTGGCTGGATGAATCGATTACGACCTTTTTTACACAAAAAATTATGACAGAATATTACGGTGAAAAAAGTAATCTTTTTGATTTTGCCGGATTGAAGTTTTCCGAACGAGATTATTTAAGAACATCGCTGTCGATGACCTCCGGCAATTTTGCTGTTTCTTCGCCAGCCGAGGCTTTTGTATCCGCCGCTGAATATTTCGGGACTATTTATTTTCGCGGTTCGCTGGCCGTTGAGACATTCGATAACCTGATGCCGGATTCCCTGTCAGATATATTCTGGAAGGAGTACTATCGGCAATATCTTTTCAAACATCCGAATTCCGGGGATTTTATCAAATTGGCGAATGAAGTCGCCGGAGAAGATATCGGCGGGGTACTGAAATATCTGCTTAATAATTATGAGATTATTGACTATGCGGTCGATAGATTCGAGGGTGAATGGATTGATTCACTTTCTTATGAACTTCGCCTGATCCTTAAGGCTTCGGGAGAAATAAACCTGCCGGTTGAATATCGAATAATCCTGGCGAATAAGGATACGTCCGATTTTATCTGGGACCGAAAGTACAACAGTGAAGAAATAATACAGATACTTAAGGTGCCGCCGATTGAGATTATTATCGATCCCAATAATATTTATGCGATTGATTATAATCTATTAAATAATTCCTGTCTGGCCGAACCGGACAACCGGGCGGGGGTGAGGTTGTCGTCGGGAATAATGTTTTTGGTCGAATCGTTATTAAGTTATCTCGGTGGAATATAAATGGTTGAGATATTCAAGCAGATTAAACACTTACCCGAAATCAGGATTCTTTGGTTTTATCTTTATCTTCTTCGCGCTGTACTATCGGGGCTGTTAATTCTGCCGATATTCATGACCGTTAATTCGCTTTTATCGGTATCAGGTTTTTCGAGAGGAATACTTACTAGCTGGGATATGTCGGTGATTGTCGAGCTGGTTCGTCAGGCGGGAGATTCTCTCCCGGCTTTAATAATGATTATTTTTATCGGGGCGCTGATTTATCTTTTTTTAATGCAGTTTATTAACGGTGGAATGTATTATCTACTGGTTTCCGGTCGAACTGCGGAGATAGACTGGCGGCAGTTTTTTGCTGAGGGTGCCGCCTGTTTTGGTCAAAATATGAGAATCTCTCTTTTGATGATTGTTATATATCTGCTTCTGATACCCTCGGGGATATTTTTTGTCAATATTCTAAATTTAGTCGGAGGGAATTTTAGCGGCACCGTCGCGATGATTTTAACGCTTATAAAGTTTTTTATTATTCTGATGTTTCTTCTGGCCGCATCCATATTTTCCGATTCAGCCCGCGCCGCGATTGCGGTCTATCCGGATAAAACCTTTAAGGAAATAATTCGTATCAGCTCCGATTATTTTCGTCCGCGGATATTTAAACTTATGAAAATATTCCTGATAACATTTGTACCGTTTTTTATTATCTGGATGGTTGTCGAATGGCTGGCGATACAGGCAACCGGTCTGAGCCTGGGAATAATCGGGGTTTTTCTTGAATTTATCCTCTTTCAAATTGCCGCATTCAGTCATACCGGGCAAAAATTATGGTATCTGCTTATTTTGGGTCGATCTTTCAGACAGAAAAACCCGGGGAGATTTCTTCCCAGTCAGGTGGAACTTAATTTTGATACAAAATAGGTATAATTTTAGCCGTTGTCGACTTTACAAGCTCAATGAGTGTAAAATTATCAAAGAGACGACGGCGGGGCAAAAGGGTCTCGTTATAATAAATAACTGTTACCTATCCGATTGCTCCCGTTCGTGTCAATTCGCCTTAAGGGGAAAAAAGTCGTATGACTGAAAGGCTTTATTACGATAACAGCTATCTGTTTGAATTTGAAGCATCGGTTCTGGATGTTGAAAGAAAAAGTGATATCTATGAAATTATGCTTGATAAATCCGCCTTTTATCCGGAATCAGGGGGACAGTCG
>CAZJLX010000424.1:0-2882 GCA_964546545.1 uncultured Ignavibacteriaceae bacterium
TTAAGCTGGGATCTATCGGAGTCGGACTGACCTACGCTCGCGATCAACTGGCCCAGTATGTAGATACAACCCAAGACGGGGCGATGTGGCGCTGGGAGTTTTATGAGTTAATTCACGGCGGCGACCCAGAGATTGGACTGATACCGGTGATGGCGGATGCTGATCTCGATGGTGTCCAGAACGTATTCGACAATTGCCCCGAAGTCGCCAACCCGGATCAGGCTGATGCCGATAGTAACGGCGTTGGTGATGTCTGCGAGTTTATCTGCGGTGATGCCAATAGTGACGAAGCCGTCAATATATTTGATATAACCTATTTGATATCTTTTTTATACAAAAGTGGTTCGCCGCCTGAAAATTTGAATGCTGCCGATGTAAATGGCGATGAAGATGTAAATATTTTTGATATAACACACTTGATAAGCTATTTATATAAAAATGGCCCGATGCCAGATTGCTAGCAAAACAATTTCGCATGACGAATGGAAAACTGTCAAGGTGTAAATCGGTGTGAGATTGTGATATATTATACTTTCTAAGACTCTTTTCAAATTTATTATAACATATTTCTGAGCGCTTCGTAAGGAGCTCTTCCATTAAAAGCTCCATGAAGTTTATTAAAATTATAAAATTGCTCCAATTCCTCCAGTTTCTTATTCAGGTCTACGTCGTCGATATAGGTCAGGAGAAGCCCACGTTATTAGCGTGGGCTTCTTTGGTCTATGCTACCCCAATATCACTCTCCCCCAAATTCTTGCGAAATCCCCCCTTCGAGTTTGGTTTATGTATTCCACTAAGAGCTGAAGTCGATAGAAAATAATAGACTTAGTCGCAACAAGATATATATTCCGACGTAATATAGATGAATACCAAAAAAGGAATTAACCGTATGATTAAAAATAACGTGATTTACGTTGCGGTACTGATATTCTTAATACTAACATCCCCTGTTAACGCACAGCAAAATGATTTCCCAAAACTCACCGGCCCATATCTTGGCCAGACACCGCCAGTAAATGAGCCGGTGATATTTGCCCCAGGTATTGTATCCTACGGTGGTAATCATAGCAGTCCAGCAATTAGTCCGGATGGAAAAGAACTGTATTGGAGCATGGTAAAGAATATAATGAAAATATGGTTTACAAAGTTGGAAGATGGAATATGGGCCGAACCTGAAATGCTCTCGTTCTGTAAAGGGGATTCATATAGATACGATAATCCCTTTATTACTACGGACGGAAACAGACTGTTCTTTACTTCAATCCGTGCAGGAGCTGTTTCGCAGGAAAAGGAGACTATCTGGTATGCTGAAAGGACTTTCTCAGAATGGTCGGATCCTATTCCAATCAGTGCTGCCGTAAACGAAGTACCTTTACATTGGAGTATCTCCCTATCTGATACCGGAACACTCTACTTTCAGTTTCAGGACATGAGCGGGGAAAGTCCTGGAGGAATAGGTGATATTTACTATTCCGAACTGGTTAATGGTGTGTATACGAAACCTGTCAGCCTCGGTCCGGAAATAAACACTCCAGCCACTGAAACATGCCCACATATAGCACCTGACGAGTCGTATATCGTCTTTACAAGATTTGACGAAACAAATGTGAAAAACACCGGAATATTTATAAGTTATAGGGACAAATCGGGCGAATGGTTACCGGCAGTAATGGCTGAGGGCGGGACTAAAGAAAAAGGAGGACTTAGTCCCAGGATATCTCCTGATGGCAAGTACTTATTCTACGTGAACGGTGGATTGTGGTGGATGCCTGCGACATTCATTGAGGCGTTGAGACCGAATGAATGAGCAGATCAAAAGTCGAATTCGACTCTTACTCGTTAATACAGGGAGCTCCAGGATTGCTCACAAGATTCCAGCCAAAAGGAAAAAGCCCGACAATCGTCGGGCTTCTGAGTCTCTGGCGGGGTACGTGGGGCGTATATAGAACTTTTCTTTGGCCATAATTGAAGGAAGGATTGAATTTTAATTAATTCCTTCGAACTCATCCTTTAGTATCCCATATCCAAAAACATTATACCATTTATTATTAGTCTTATAGGCCTTACGAAAATTGCCTTCTTGAACAAACCTGAATTTATCCAAAAGCTTGACTGAAGCTATATTTTTTTCCGATACAAAAGCATACACTCGAATTAAATTAATGTCATTAAAGGCAAATTTAAGTATTAATTTAAGAGCCTCTGATGTTATTCCTTTTCTCCAATATTTACTACCAACCCAATATTCCAGCTCCGCATTGAAATCAAGTAAATTTATATTTTTCAAGCCAATGATTCCGATTATTTCATTGGTCTCAGCCAAAGCTATGCCAAAATGATAAGCCTTATTTGATCTGGCCATACGATGTGTCAAGTTAATCCATTTTCTGGCGTCATTCAATGTATACGGATGTGGAATAAATGGTATAAACTTTGATATATTTTTGTCATCTGCATGATTTCGGAGCGAATGAATATCTTGCCGCTTTAGACCACGTAGCTTAATTATTTTTCCGGACAATGATGGAAGACGCATGTTATATCTTAAGATTTTTTTATTTGATATTCAAGAAAATTTAAGGTTTCACGTGATAATTCTATTAAAACAATTTTTGCTCCGAGCATATGGGATACATCACCGACTATTAAGAAAAATAACGGCTGAAACTAGTTATGGCGGGGAGCGTTATACGAATTTCGCTACTTTTTACAATTTGAAGTTTTTAATTTGAATCAATATTTCAGTAATATATGTTAAAATTTGTCCAACGAAACGCATTTCACAATTGGGTGATCAAAAATACGCATGAATAGTATCCCAATAGATCATTTATTCGGTCAGTTGAAATTTCTCAGTGATTCTCGCCAAGTCATCATCTCCT
>CAZJLX010000425.1:0-2881 GCA_964546545.1 uncultured Ignavibacteriaceae bacterium
GGGAGATATAGTTAAAGTCAAGGGAGCGATCGGACTTTATCGCGGACGAACCCAGCTTCGTGTCGGTCGTCTGCGAAAAGCGAAAGAAGATGAATATTCGCTCGACAATATTCTGCCCCGCTCCAGGTATTCGGAAAAAGAGATGGAAAGTAAAATCAATTCCTTAATTGAACGGGTAGAGAATGGCTTCATAAAGCTGCTGTTATCCTCGTTTTGGAATGACGAACAATTTAAAAAAGAGTATCTGAAGGCGGCGGCCGGCAAATTGTGGCACCATTCATTTATCGGCGGCCTGGCCGAACATTCGATTAATGTCACCGAAATATGCCTTGATATGAGCCGTAAATATGATTTTATCGATCGCGATCTCCTAATATTCGGCGGGCTTTTTCATGATATGGGCAAGATGCTTCAATATCAGATTACTTCATATATCGACTATACCGATGAGGGGCGTCTAATCGGTCATATCACTCTGGCCGACAGTCTGGTCGCCGAACGGGCCAAGACAATCGAATCTTTCCCGGAAAAATTGCTGATGAAAATGCGGCACCTGATTCTTTCTCATCATGGCCAGGTAGAATTTGCCTCACCGGTCGTACCGATGATTCCCGAGGCTTTTATTTTGTACTATGCCGATGAGATCGATTCAAAAATGGGCGCCATCGATCGAATTCGCGAAAAATCAGGGGGGCATGGCTGGTCGGATTATGTCAATCTGATAAGCCGTAAAATCTATTTCGGCGAAGAACAATAATTTTATGTCGCCCTGTAATGAAATTGTCATTTTAAAGGCAAATAATCTCACCCGTCAGATAATTTCAAATGGAAAGACTCTCAGAACCGTCGAAAATATCAACTTCAGTTTCAATAAGGGACGGGTATATAATTTGGTCGGTCCGTCGGGGGCAGGGAAAACCTCGTTTTTACGCCTTCTTAATCGATTGGATGAACCGACCGAAGGTGAAATTCTGTTTTATGACCAGTCTTTGATCTCTTATAAACCGACCGAATTAAGAAAAAAGATAGCCATGCTTTTTCAGATACCGTACATGTTTGAAGGGACGGTGCGCAGAAATATTGAGTACTGCTGTCCGATTGGAGAAAGTGACGATATTAATAATATCCTTAATCGGGTCGGATTGACAGCCGACTATACCGAAAAGGATACGGAAAATTTATCAGTGGGGGAGAAACAGCGCATTGCCCTGGCCCGCGCGCTCGTGCAAAAACCGGAAGTGCTGCTTCTCGATGAACCGACTTCATCCTTGGATCCCTCCGCCTCCAAAAAAATAGAGGAACTGATTTTAGCTTTAAGCCGGGAATTATGTCTGACAATTATAATCGTAACGCATCATCCGGACCAGGCTTTAAGGTTGGGAGGAGAGACATTGCTTCTGGTGAAGGGGCGCCTAATCGAGTCGGGCAATACTGATAGAGTTTTAATATCGCCTCAGTCTGAGGATGGACAAAAATATATAAGTAATGAATTATCATGATTGAGACCGGATATTTACAGGTTCTTATGGCCGCCGTCCTGGTTGTCGTCGCTTTTGTTTTGGCGAAAATTAAAACAATTCCGGTTGAAAAGGAGATCGGCTATGGTGCGGTGCGCGCTTTCGTTCAACTGGTGGCGGTTGGTTATGTGCTGGAGTTTATTTTCAATTCTCAATCACTATTATTGTTGCTCTTATCTGTTTCGATTATGCTCGTAGTGGGATCGTATACCGCCGGGCAAAGGGCTGAGTATTTTAAAAATGGTTTTTGGATTTCACTGATTGCCATTACTACCGGTTCGTTGATTACCCTTGGCCTGATGCTGGTTCTGAAAATAATCAATGCCGAGGCGCGTTATATCATTCCATTGGCCGGTATGATAATCTCCAATTCGATGAGCGCGACCGCGGTGGCTTTTAACCGGATCGGGTCGGATATGAAGAATAATCGTCTCGGGATTGAAACCTCGCTCTCGCTCGGCAAAAGCTGGCGAGAGGCTTCGTTGGGATATTATCGTGACGGCGTCAAGGCCGGCATGATCTCGATTTTGAATTTCTTTAAGACGGTCGGTATCGTGGCTCTGCCGGGAGCGATGACCGGTATGATATTGGCCGGTGTTTCGCCGCTGGATGCGGTGCTGATACAATTGATCGTCGGTTATATGTTGCTCTCATCGGTTACTATCTCGGCGATAATCTCCTCCGAACTGGCTGTCAGACGATTTTTTAATGTCAGCACCGATCAGTTTACCGGATAAATTATAAGTCTTGCTTTTAATTCGATTTTTTTTAAATTGGCATCTCCGGTAATAGATTATCGGAATCCCCTGCTATTGGGGTAAAGCATTGAGACGGAGAGGTGTCCGAGCTGGCCGAAGGAGCACGCCTGGAAAGTGTGTAGGGGGTAACTCCCCTCCAGGGTTCGAATCCCTGCCTCTCCGCATTATTATTTAGTAAATCCATAACATTTTACTTGACATAATCTTACAATTGACGATATTGTTTGTATATAGTCGTTGTGACGAATCTGTGACAACTAAAAACAGGTTTGTATTATGGGTAATATCTATAAAAGAGGAAAAATCTGGTATCTTGACATCAGTGTAAAGGGAAGAAGAATAAGAAGGCGTGTAGGGACATCAAAGAAAGTAGCTGAACTGGCCCTGTCAGATGCCGAGGTCAAAGCCGCCAGGGACGAATTTGGCTTTGCCAATCATGATATATCATTAGATAAATTCTTTGAAAAATTCCTCGATTATTCCCGGGCCAACCATAGAGAATCGACTACGAAGCGTTATAGTGCCGTTATTGACCATTTTAGACGCTTCCTTGACCAGCAGGATAAAATCACCTTTATCTCAGATATAAAACCTGAAGTAATAGAC
>CAZJLX010000426.1:0-2861 GCA_964546545.1 uncultured Ignavibacteriaceae bacterium
CAGAAAGAGCGAGTCCACCAGATCAGCCGGAGTGAAATCAACCTCAGGATAACAGGCAACCGGAACCGTAAAACTGGCCGACCAGGTTGTGTCATATCCGGCTCCATCGCCGCCGGTTATTTCAAGATTGAATGTAATTATATGTTCGTTCGGGGTGAAATCATAAAGATCAAAAGCGAAAGCATCGGAAATATAAACCGAGCCGAATTCACCCTCGATAAAATTGTAATATTCCGTGTTGTCAGTAATCGTCACGTTGCCATCGGGGGAACTCAGAACCGCCGTGACATTAAAGGCCGTATCCGGGCCGACATTCATCAATTGAACGCCCAGACCGATAGTTTCGCAGCAGTTAACGATTCCGTCATTATTACCGGCCGCATCATTGATCTGATTCTCATCATAAACCACAAACGGGCCGTCCGGAGCAATTGACTGTACTGTCGCAATGTACGGCATCATATGATAAGCGGTTACTGTTAAAGTAACACCAACGCCAACCGGAAGATTCTGATTAAGAGTGATAGTCGCGTTGCCGCTGGCATCGGTATAACCCGAACCGTAAAGAGTGCCGTCATGATAAAGAGCACATAGCGCGCCTTTAATTCCGACCACTTCAACATCCATCTCGGCCATAGTAAAGATAATGGCCGCGTCATGATTGACCGTCATAGTCTGCGGATTTTTAACCCTGACCTGAACCGATGGATCACCGAAGACTGTCCAGGTGTCAAAATCATCCACCCCGGCGGAAGGATATGTTTCCAGCATCCGGCATCCGCCGTTTAATAACAGGCCACCAATTGTGGTTTTTTCTTCGGCTACAAGTATATCATTAATGGCGTCCTGACCCTCCATCGGCTCATCCCAATCCTGGTTGATGGTCGACATATAGGTCCCGATCGCACCGGTCGGATTACCATTGTGGGTTGCTCTCAGCCACGCCTCGGCAAAGCAGGTGTTGCCGTCAAAGTCACCATTGACACAGGCGACCGAAATAACCAAAGGCAGCATCCAATCATTAACCAGAGCATTAACATGTGTACTTGAAAATCCGGTCGTACTCCAGGATGTTGTGCTGCCATGGCCGGTATAGTTCGACCAGGATCGGCCGTCATTAAAGGCTGTGGTAACCTGAGCGGCGGTGCCTGTCGGATCATAAATCTGATCGACAAAGGTAAAGCCATAAGCCAGCAATAATAATCTGATATTATTCAAATGCTCATAATCATATTCGCCATCATCACCCGGGCCTCCGTTAGAGGCCACACCTATTGCCTTTTGATACCAATCGGTGCCATAAGGTGTCTTTTCGTAACCGACCGACCTGACCACCTGAGTTTCCGCCTGTGAGCTATTTTCGGCCGAGAATCGCCCGATCAGGATTTCGGGATAATTATCGCCTCCGACCAGTTTGCCATACGAAGGGTCGGAGTCGCCATTGGAATACGGCACATCTATCTGAGCGCCATCGCCAACCAAAAGCACAAAGGCCAGGTTGGTCGTATCGTAAAAATCGCTGATAAAGTTCTTAATTGAAGTCGCATTATTTCCGATCGTGGAAACATCAACGATTGTCGTCTTAATGCCTTTTTGAAGTTTCCACTCCACCAGTGGCATCATGGTCGCATGAAAACTATCATAGGTGATTATCAGCATGTCGCCGACTTCCGGAATCGACGGATACTTACTTCTCACCTGATTATAGTTTATAAAATTGTGGCTGTAAATACGGTCGAATTCATCGACCAGATTAATCCCGCTTTTACCCCGGCTGAAGACATTAATCTCACCCGGACCGGCGGCGACTATTTCAACGGTCATCGACGTATAAACGCGCAATGTCCGCGTCACCGGATTGTACTGGAAGCAGTTAAACTGTACCACTGTTCCGCGATAATCTCTGAAAATAAAGGGTTCGCCGATATCGGCGACGGGGCCGGGATAAAAAGCATTTTCACTATAAATCGGGCCAAAGGTGTAAGGAACATCAGATTTTTGTATCGTTCGCGGAATGATTCCCTTCGAGGGAGCAATCGGCATATTTTCAAATTCGACATAATCGGCGTCTAAAATTTTTACTTCCATCCGGGCGTCGTCAGGAATAATAATTGAGCGGTTCACCCGTGGAAGTGATGGCTCGCCAGCCATTAATAAGTTGTTTTCATGCCCCAGAGATAATGTGTAGAAATTCTCTCCATCGATTTTGACAATATCCCTGTCAAATGATCCGATTTCATAGCGGATGATAGTCCCGAAATCATTTGATTCCTGAACCGTAACGCTTAGATCGGCGTTGGTTGTCCCAAGATCAATGCTCTCTGCGGCTGCCAATGAAACCGCGGCGAGTAGCAAAATCGTGGCCAATAGCAGTTTTTTACCCATTTCATCCTCTCTATTATTTAATATTAATAATATTATTCAAAAGGTCGTCATAAACCCCGAAACGTATAAATGCCAGTATTTTATATAATATAATGATATTCAAAAATTTAGCAAGAAAAAACATTATAATATATGTCTTATAAACCATCTTTTGTTATTATTTGGACGATAATAATTAAAATAAACCTGCCTGAAAATGAATCTCAGGCAGGCTATTTTTAAGCGCTGCGGAAAATCTTTATTCCAATATTAAATTCTGTCGGTCAACCAGCCTGATTTCATCCCAGTAATATTGCTTTTCATATACTTCGGCGACATATTCACCGGTATCGATACCGGAAACATCGGCCGAAATGTTAAAATAGCACATACACCATACCAAATCCTGCCCGATATTTATTTCCGTAAAACGCAATGTGTCACCAGCCTTTTCAAACTGAATAAGAAAGACGGCTCCGCAATTAAAAAAGGCATCA
>CAZJLX010000427.1:0-2853 GCA_964546545.1 uncultured Ignavibacteriaceae bacterium
CTCCCTCGAATGCCGCCGGCCCCAACACGAGACGTACCGGGAGGCCCTCAGGATTACCGCGGGTGAGCTGTCGCGCCGCAATGTGTTGATGAAGAAACTCACCGGTGTCGTCGGCCTGACGACCCAGGATGGGGCCGAGGTCTACATCGACCCCTCGGAAGGACAATGAATGTCATTATTAACATCGACGGCCTCCATCGGGTCAGGAGCTACGCCGTCTCTATATAGATATGATACGATAAAGGTAATATCGAAGATATTGACTGTCGAATCGTTGTTGGCATCACCGCAGATATAGGGATCAGCCGAATAGATATTATAGGGTATTACGGTTAGAATAATAAGAGTTATAATGACGGCGATTTTTCTCATTTATATACCGGTGTAGATAAAATCAATTTCTGTATGGTCTGCGCTTCCACATTCTCTTTGCAAGATAATAGAATAGCCGGTTTTGTCAATTAAAGTAAGGATTTGTTGTGATTTTCGAGATTCCATCTGGGTTAATTACAGGTCTGGTTGGTAAGGCAAAATTCCGAAACTAAGTGAAATTTTTCACTTTTTCTGTTATTTTCGCTTGACATTTTTCTCTCTATTTTTATTTTGTCCCTTTAAAATATGGATGATTGGGTGAAAATTGCCCGAATCAAGGAAACCGAAGAAGGGTAGTAAAAGGAGTAATTATCGCCAGCTTGGACTTTTAGGCACTATCCCGATTTTAATCGCCGTCGGACCGGTCGTTGGTTTTTTTATTGGCCGCTGGTTGGATGAGAAATTGGGAACCGAGCCTTACTTGCTGGTACTTTTTTTGATTTTCGGATTTATTGCTTCCGGACGGGAAATATACGGGATAATAAAGAGAGCGGACGAGGACATAGACGAAGAGTAAAATTGATAATGGACCTTACTTTTATTGGCAGGACACTTAAAACGACAGGAGCTATATCACTTCTGGTCTTGATCTTCGGGTCGTTTTATTTCGGTTTTCAGCCGACTCTTTCGGTTTTTACCGGAATTATCTGGGGTATGATAAATTTGTATTTCCTTTCTCTTCTGATCCGGGCGACGCTAAAAACCGGGGAAATAGAAAAAACTTCCGCATTGATTCTTCTTTTAATCAAGTTTCCATTGTTATATGTTTCCGGCTATTTTATGATTGTTTCCGACTATTTTCAGCCAATCCTGCTACTGACCGGATTTACCCTGGTTTTGCTGATAATTGTCCTGAAAGCGGTGGGTCGGACAATTTTAAAATTAGATAATGTCAATATGAGTCATAAACAGGAAAGTCTGAAGAGTGTATAACAAATTTCTTTTCTACATATTGACCGCTTCCGAACATGCTGCCGAGGCCGGTGGACATGGTGGGGCGAACGGTGCGGAAGAATCACACGAACTTCCCAACCTGATAACATTTATTAGCAAGACCTTTGCGCATCATTATGATGCGTTGATTTACGCCGGGATAGTGGCGCTGTTTATGATAACGATTGCCGTTATTACTAATCGCAAAAAACAGATGATCCCTGGTAGGCTGCAGAATGTGGTGGAAATGCTTCTGGAAAGTCTATCCGGGATGTTTTATTCGGTGATGGGTAAAGAGGCCAAAAAATATACTCCTTTTCTGGGGACGCTTTTTATTTACATCTGGTTTATGAACCTGGTCGGATTAATTCCTTTTTTCAAGGCTTCGACTTCGTCGATTAATACCACGGCGGCCCTGGCGATTACCGTTTTTTTATATGTTCAGTACACCGGAATTCGTCGACTTGGAGTCTGGGGCTACATTCATCATCTACTCGGATCGCCCAATGATGCGGTTACCTGGGCACTGTCGCCGATTAATTTACCGATTCACCTTGTCGGTGAATTGGCGAAACCGTTTTCACTGGCTTTGCGTTTGTTTGGAAACGTAACCGGCGAGGATATTCTTATTGCCGCTTTTGTATCGTTGGGAATCATGTTTATGGGCATTTTCGGATCACCGATTGGTTTTCCGTTTCAAGTACCATTTATTTTCCTCGCGATGTTAACCTCAACTATACAGGCGTTGGTATTTACCATGCTATCGACTATATATTTCACAATGGTAATGCCGCATGAGGAACATTAAACAAGTATAGAAAGAAACAATTAATAAATTGGGAATTATTGGAGGATAAGATGGATTATCAGACTGCATTATCATTTGCCCTGCCGATTGCGGTCGGTATTGCGGCGATTGGTTCTGGTCTTGGACTGGGAAAAGCCGTTGGTTCGGCGATGGAAGCGATGGGGCGCCAGCCCGAAGCAGCCGGTAAAATCCAGACCGGCATGATTATTGGTGCTGCCTTTATTGAAGCGTTGACTATTTATGCTCTGGTCGGTTTCCTTCTGTTGATGGGTAAAATCGGTTAAAAAAATAAAATGCCGATTGTCCGGCCATCATAAAGTTGGAGTTTGCTGATGAATATTGAATTAGCGCAAGTAATAACTCACATAATCGGTTTTTTAATCACCGTCTGGCTTTTAAAAAGGTTTGCTTGGAAGCCGCTTCTGGGAATGATGGAGGAGCGGCGGCAAAAGATTATCGATGATTTTAAGGAAATCGATGATAAAAATGCCGAAGCCGACAAACTCAGAGCCGAGTATGAGGGCAAACTGAAAAATATCGAGGCGGAGCGAAGGCAGAAAATAGCCGATGCGGTTAATGAAGCCAATAAAATCGCCTCCGGTATCAAAATCAACGCTCAGGAAGAAGCTCGCGGAATCGTTACCCGTACCAATGAGCAGTTGAAACGTGACGTCGCCCAGGCCAAGATCCAGCTTAAAGAGGAGATGGTTTCCATAACGCTTTTGGCGACGGAAAAGATT
>CAZJLX010000428.1:0-2849 GCA_964546545.1 uncultured Ignavibacteriaceae bacterium
GTTTTTATTGTTCGCCAAAGATTTTTTGATAAAGTTCTTTTCAAATTTATCGACCGCATCCTTAAGCGTGGCCGAATCATCCGAATAGGTGTCGGGGAGAAGCGGTTTTAAATCATCCGGTGTCACGATATTTGCACGGCAGTAAATATTCAGACGTTCCATCAGATTTTTTAATTCGCGAACATTTCCGGGAAAGGGGTAGTTGTTTATTAGCTTTATTGCGGTCGACGACAACTTTTTGGTTTCATTGCCGGTTTCATCGGCAAAACGATTCAGGAAATGTTCGGCCAGAAGAGGGATATCCTCTTTTCTATCCCGCAGAGGTTCAATTTCATACTGGACGACATTAAGTCGATAAAGAAGGTCATGCCGGAAATTATTTTCTTTTACCAGTTGGTTTAAATCTTTATTCGATGCGGCGATGATGTTGCACGATATTTTTTGCGTTTTATCGGAGCCGACCGCAGTAATTTCATTACTTTCTATAACACGCAATATTTTAGCTTGAGCGGAAAGCGACATTTCGCTTATTTCATCTAAGAATATCGAGCCGTTATTGGCCTCTACAAACCGCCCTAAGCGACTCTTCTTCGCGCCCGAAAAAGCCCCGGCAGTATGACCGAAGAGTTCCGCTTCAATCAGTTCAGCTGGAAGAGCGGCGCAGTTGACGGCAATAAAGGGTCCGTCGGCGAATCGGCTGTATGAGTGAATCATGTGCGCCACCAGTTCTTTGCCGGTGCCGCTTTCGCCGTTAATTAAAAAACGGGTTGTTTTATCGGCCGAGTGTTTAATATTTTTTTTCAGTTGGTTAATCGATTCGGACTGACCGATAAGCTCACCGTACAGCTTTGCCGACAGCCTGTCTCTTTCGATGGTCAGGCGGCTTTTTTGCGAGGCGTTGTTCAGCGTCACCAGCAGTCGGTCAAGCGAAATCGGTTTTTCGATAAAATCATAGGCGCCGAGTCGAATTGCCTGCACGGCCGTTTCTATATCGGCATGACCGGAAATCATTATCACGGTCTGGTTCCTGTCGGACTCCTTTATTTTTTTAAGCAGGTCAATGCCGTTGCCGTCGGGAAGTTTGATATCAAGAAAGATTACATCACAACCGGCTTTTGAAAATTTTTCGCCCTCGGTTATATTGGCGGCGGTAATGACATCATAATCCCGTTTAGACAGCGCCGATTTAAGCGACGTCCGGATATTCTCTTCATCATCTATAATAAGGACTTTAATCATGATCAAAAGGGCAGTTTGATTTTTACCGCCGCTCCTCCTGTTTCGAGATTATATAATTCCATATTGCCCCCGAAATCGAAGACAATCCGCTGACAGATTGTCAAACCGAGACCGCTGCCTTTTTCTTTGGTGGAAAAATATGGTTGAATGCCCGATTTCAGAATCGTATCGGGGAAACCTGGGCCATTATCGGTTAAGCTAATTTCGATGCCATCATCGAAGTCATGAAAAGATATTTCGACTTTCGAATCCGGTTTTGACTCCAAACCGTTTTTAATCAGATTGATCAGCAATTGCTTGAATTTATCAAGGTCGGTTTTAAAATACTTACGTTTACTATTATTTATGATCAGCAGACGATTATTTTCAAGATAGGCAACATGAAGATTCTGCAAATCGTCAAGAATGGATTGCGGGGTGACATTTTCTATTTTCGGCGCAGGCATGGCGGCAAAGGCGGAAAACTGCTCGATCAATTGTGTCAGACGAAAAATTTCAGTTTTAATTACCGAGGTGGTTTCATCAAGCGTCTTATCGAAGCCGGGCAATTTTTCATGATATGATCGTCGGAGATCATCGACCGAAATCGAAATCGGCGTCAGCGGATTTTTAACTTCGTGGGCGATTTTCTGTCCCATAACTTTCCAGGCGGCGATTTTCTCGGCCGTGGCCAGATCGCCGCGGGCTTTTATCAAGCTTGATTTCATCTGCGACAAGGAGTCGGCCAGTTGGGTAAATTCACCTTCCTCGAGAGCCATCACCGGTGTTGTCAGATCGCCCTCGGCGATGTCATCGGCGGCGTCGATTAAGTTATTAATTTCACGGCGGGCGCGTCCGGTAATATACCAGCCGAGAAGCAGAGCCAGTAATATTCCAATACCGCCGACAATATAAATCATCTTCAGTAATGATTCAAATAGCGGTCGTTGAGGTGTACTATTGAAAAAAGCAATCAATGAAAAATTGGAATTGCCGCCTCCGGCCAATAATGTATAGAGTCGGTCATCATTATAGTACAAGGCGCCACGTTTGAGGGGAAGATAATTAATGCCGAGCGTATCCGATTCATCGGAAAAATGCAAAATCAGGTCGGCCGATATAATTGATCCGACCATTCGTAAATATTCTCCAGTAATATATTTGCCGGAAAAAAGCCGCAGGTTGTCGCTGACAGGGTAGAGGCAACCAAGGGCGGCATGTCGGCCGCGACCGTCAAACTGCTCATTTTCAAAAGTCAGAGCGCTGTCTTCACTGGAATATTTTTTGGCGATTGTTTCACCGATCAATCCGGGTCGGGAATAACTGGCCAGAACCAATCCCGAGCTGCCGACCAGTTCAACAAAATCGAAATCGGTTTGCAGGCCGGAGAGGTCAAAATTTTCGGTGCGACCCGACTTAATCTGCAGGAGCGCTTTTTGAATCTGAGGCGACTGCAATAAATCGTTGCTTTGTCTTTTTAAGCTTTCAAGATACATTGTATGATATTCCTGATAAATATCATAATTTTGCCGGGCGCTGCGCCGTTCGGCTTGCTCGAGTTGTTTTAAGGAATAAAAATATATTATCAGCGTCATCAGAAACGGCGTTATCAGGGCCACCAGCAGGAGATA
>CAZJLX010000429.1:0-2848 GCA_964546545.1 uncultured Ignavibacteriaceae bacterium
CGATTAAGTCATTGTCGGCATCGGCCTGATCGGCATTGGCTATATCAGGACAGTTATCGCAGAGATCACCGATTAAGTCATTGTCGGCATCGGCCTGATCGGCATTGGCTATATCAGGACAGTTATCGCAGAGATCACCGATTAAGTCATTGTCGGCATCGGCCTGATCGGCATTGGCTATATCAGGACAGTTGTCTTCTTCGTTTGCGATACCATCGCCGTCGCTGTCTTCTATCGGAATTGAAATGCATCCGGCTTCATAAGCGCCGATAAAATTGCCGTTGTTGTACGGATATGAGGCCAAATAAGAGCCTTCCTGAAGATGGAAATCGGTACCGGGAGCATCGCAAAATTCGGGATCGACATCACTGTTTCCGGAACCGGGTCCGCTCCAACCGCCGGACAGGTTGGAATATGATACGACCGCAACGGCCGGTAGAGAGCCGTAAACTTCCATCGTACCTGCGCTGCCGGAATCATCCCAGAGAATAGTCTTCTGGACCAATAGATATAGATTCTGCGAATATATGGCACCTCCGGATTCGCCGGCATTATTTTGATAAAAGGTACAATAATCAATAAGCAAAGGTCCGCCAAAGGCGGAAATATTGGCCACCGCACCGCCATTTCCTGTAGCCTGGTTATGTGCAAAAAGATTACTCAGGACCACCGGGCTTGAGTTGTTATTTACAGCCAGCCCGCCGCCGTTGGCGGCGCTGTTATTCATAAAAACATTACCGTCGATATCGGGATTACTGAATTCGCAATATACACCGCCGCCCGCGTTGGCTGTGTTACCATAAATCATATTTGCCAAAACTGCCGGTGACGAATTATTAACTATCCGAAGACCGCCACCATCGGATGAATTCTGACAATTATAAATTTCGCAGTCTAAAATTTTCGGCGAGGCGGCATCGCATAGAATTCCCGGAGCATCGACCGAATTTCTGATACCCAATCCGACCAGTTTGGCAAGTAAATTTTCGCCGGAGTTGAAACTGACAATCGGAATCCCAGTCACAGATGCCTCAATAACGGTCTGGCCCGGCCCGGCAATTGATCGGACAATCAACGCTTTGCCGTTATAGTCTATATTTTCATAATAGATACCCGGAAAAATCGAAACCGTATCACTGTTGGGAGCAGTATTTATGGCATGTTGTATCGAGCCGAACGGATTGTTGGCCGTACCATCGCCGCCTATATCGCTGCCTGATTCGGCGACATAAAACTCGGTCGCATTGGATAGCATAAAAGTCAGAGTAAAACTTAATAGAAAATAAATAAATATCCGTTTCATAACATCTCCTTTCCGTAAAATTTAATTACTGAAAAGACTCATTAAATGTGAATCAATGTTCATGCCGGTAGATAGATAATTAGGCATCAATATTGAACAATAGCTAGCTTGTTGGTTACCATCGGGATATAATAAATTGGACAGGCAATATTAATAAATCAAGTATTTATTGTATTAGAATACATGATTCTTATGTCTGTATTCTGTTCAATATTCGGAAAATGACAAAAAAAGGTACAAATATATTTTAATCAGATAATTCGGTTTTGGAACTCGGATAAACAAAAAGGGTGATCAAAAATTATTAGAAATCATAAAAATAGCCGAAAAGGAAGCTGTAAATATCATAGCCATCATTCAGTTTAAGATAGCCCAAATCACCATAAATACCGGCTCTCCTACTTAGCCAGTGGCGATGATTTAAAGAGATGCGAAAAACATCCTGCCTGACTTCTTCGGGGGTTGTCAGATATTGACTCAGGTATGCCTGATTGCCGAATGTGACGGTCAGATAGGTCCAATACGCCTTATCCTGCCCGTAGCCGGCGCTTATCAGGTGGGAATTTGATTTTATCGACCCGGGTGAGCTGTAATTCTGGAAAAATCGATATGACAGATTAAATCTGTCGTAATAATATGTTCCGCCCAATGATAAAACGAAATCTTCATTGTTAGTATGATAATCAATATAGGTTAATCCGACAGTTCCGACAAAATTCCTGTTTGCCCCAAATTTGAAATTAAAATCATTATCAATCCTGAATTGAGGAAGGAATTCCGATTTACTGCTTAAGGAGATAGCCGAATAGGTATAAAAACGACCGGTCCATTCATTGGTCACACCTAATCCGACCCAGACATCCGTCTCCCCCTGCCATTCAACAATACCGGCAGTCAACGAATATGATAAGGTCGGTTTGGGAAAAGCGGAATAGATAACATTGAGTCCTTTCCGGGAATCATAGGTATCGGACGGCTTAAAATAATCGTAAAATATTTCGCCGCCTAATCTTTTGGACAGTGTATCCTCTTCCCTGTCTTGTGAAGCACGTCTCCAGTCTTTGTCAAAGTCGGTAGCCGCCGTCAAGGCAAATGTGCTAACAAAACAGATACAAACCATTACTTTAATTATTTGGTGTATGTTATTATTGGTCTTCATATATTACGTCCAATATTTATATTAGAATCCTGCCTAGAATCAGCCCGAGTCTCAAATTCAGAGATCTCCAACTCCTGAAAACTAAGATATTTATTCGGATTCTGTCTGTAATTGTTTACAAAATCCTGCATCTCAGCCGAATTGATCAGCGCGCCGATTCTCTCGGAAGCAAGGCCATCGCCAAATGGATTGACTGCCTCGGCCATCGCTTGATAATAATCCTTATCGTGGAACAATTTTTCAAAATAGTCAATTATTTTACCAGTCGGAACCCCTTCGCCGATCAGAAGACCATTGCCGTTTTCTATCAATTCCTGTCGTTCGGTAGTATCTCTTAAAACAAGTGCCGGGACATTGAAAGTCGGGGCCTCTTCCTGTATACCGCC
>CAZJLX010000430.1:0-2827 GCA_964546545.1 uncultured Ignavibacteriaceae bacterium
ACAGCTTGATGATTTGAATCCATCTGCTTTCGTCTTTACGGCCAAGTCAAAAGCGGAGTTATTAACGAATCTGGAGCTGTTTCATAGTCTCGGTAAGGTGCGCTATCATCGCTGGGAGCTTCCTGATGAATCTGGGCGGATCTGGTCGCTGGAGGATGAACTTCGTTCGGCTCGGTGGGATGATAATAACCGATGCGACGCTTTGATGGCGCTGGCCCTGGCTCTGTGGCCGCTGTATCGACCGGATAAGCCGCTTATTAAACCGCGTCTCGAAACCATATAAGAGAATAGGCCTGTGCTCGTTTTGCCGAACACAGGCCCATAAGTGACATCGCGGTGGATTGGAACTGCAGGATGCAGAGATTTGATAATCCTACATCAGAGTGATATTTATTTTCAAAACGGCCATATCATCCCGGATACATCGTCAAATGTGACACATAGAACCGTGATAAAAATCATAGCCGCCAGAATCCATTTGAATGTATTTTTCTTTTTGGCGCGATATACTACCATCATAAACCTTTCTTCAAACTCAATTGTAGTTTGAGCAACTTATGTGCCGCGATTCTGTCTTCGTGAAAATTTTGTAAGCAGTTGTCTTGTATTGTGTTGATGAACGGCAAAAAATGGGAGTGGAAGCGGCCTGCAGAAATTTGGATGAAATCTCATGCACATTGATAATTCAAAATCGATGGCGGTTTGATGGTGAATGACCTTTTCGGCCCTTTTTACAACGGAGGTAAAATGGAAAATTTGATTGGCCAACTGACCGCATCATTAATTGAAAAGGAGTCGTCGCTTCCCGACGGCTTAATTAAGAAAATTAACAATAATGTTCACCCACCGGAGAAAGTTACTGCCGGCGATATTTATATCCGGGCGATGTACATTGTTTCGGATCAGGTTAACAGTTATGGTGGTCGATTTCCGGCCGATGAGCATGACCGACTGGCCGAACTGCTTATTGACTGCCCGGTTCTGGTCGGACATCGTAAGGACAGCCTGCCGATTGCCCGGACCTTTTTTGCCGAAAAGGAACAGCGTGACGACAGTAACTGGGTCAAAGTTTATTTTTACTGGCTCAAGAATTCGACCAAAGGTGATGACCTTCGGGAAAATATCGACGGCGGTATTTACAAGGAATGCTCTATAAGTTTTATTTTCAGCTTTCCGGAGTGCTCCATATGCGGAACCGATATCCGGGAGTGCCGTCACCGCCCGCTGAGTGAGTATAAAAATAGTAATGGCGAAATGGTTGCGGCCTGTTTTAACTATCGACAGATAGAAAAAGTGCTGGAAGCCTCATTGGTCTATCGCGGTTCGGTGCATGATACATCGATTACCCGTGAACTTTTCGTACCGATTAAGCAAGATGAGCAGGTCATCGAGAAAAGGGAAAGGCCTAAGATACCGCCGCATAAGCGGCTTTGGGATTTATCGCGACTGGATAATAAACAGATGTACTTTGTTCTTCCGGCCTATGAATCTCTGAGACTTTTACTACAATCAGGCAACAACGAATTTAAAATTCTGAGTTATGACGGCCAAAATATAGATTCCATTCCTTTAGAGACTCTTTTGAAAAACGGCTCATTTCCCGCGGGTGAATATATTGCGGATTGCCGTTTGATCGGTTATCGCGGCAAAGAGCGCCAACCGGTCGCGGAACTGCTTGAATTCCTTGAAGGCTCTTCCTCAACCGTTCGCCGGATGGAAATTAAGGTCGCTGATCTGATGTCTCTGAATGGGGAAAAATTATCGAGAGAAAGCGCCTCGATAAGAAGAGAGAAACTCGAAAAACTGTTCGAAAGTAAATCGAAGCTTTTATTGCCGATCAGACCAGTTGCGGGTGATGAATTATTAAATTCTGTCACAGATGTTGCCACTCGTTACGGAGTTGAAATATACGATTGTGAATCATACCAACGGTATATTTATACGCATCGGAAGTTGGTGTCACTCATTGTTTCCGCGAAAAGGAAACAGGGTCGGGGATTTAATTATGTTTTGAATGTATCCGATGATGTTGAAAACCAAACGATTGAGTGTGCCTTAAATCTGAAGAAGCAGCTTGAAATCAATGATAGTGTCGAGCTTGAAGTTGGCGCCATCAATTGTGATAAAAATAAGGTAAAATTAATTCATCCCCGGATATTTGACTCTTATGGAATTTTTGGCCAGCCGGATGATCTGTCACTTCTGATGGAAAACACCCCAAGCACTTCTGAAAATCAGCGATATGTCGCCTGCCGGATCGAAAATGACAACCTGCTTCTGAATATTGATAAGGAAATCTGTTTTAAAATAAGGAAATTCTCACAACAGGCTCTTGATTCGGGTCATGGATTTGTAATTGAACCTTCCGGGGATACTCATGGTACAATCCCGCCAATCGGGAAAGGGACTATTATTTCACGAGAAATCAAAAGCGGCAGTACTCTATATAAAATGGCTGGGTTTCTAAACGGCGAATTTATACTGCGGCCAATCAGGCTTAATAATCGAAATCGTTTGATGTTTTGTCGATATCCGGCTGGATGCGAAGGATAAGTATGTGTTTCAAATCTGACATAAAATCATGGTCACAGCTTTTTAATCGTCCGCTGGTGAATTTTATGGTCGCCTTGCTGGGGATGACGGCGGCGTACTTCACGACTATCGGCTCTATCAAGATACAGTTGGCCGAGAAAGCCTCGAGCGTGCTCGTGGAAGCAATCGATAAAAAGCTGACCCGGATGGAGGTTGTCATTGTCGAGGGCCGGGTGAGTAAGGATGAGTTTTTCATATTCAAGAACAATATCGACCGACGCCTGAGTAAAATAGA
>CAZJLX010000431.1:0-2806 GCA_964546545.1 uncultured Ignavibacteriaceae bacterium
TCAGGTTATCATCGGTTTCAATTGAATAAAGTTCCGGCGTCAATCCCGAATCGGTAAAGAATGTCGGATCATTTTCGGGTAAAAATTCGGGATCCTCGAATTTTTCAATATCGGATCGGGCCGTCATCTTTCTGACAGTTATTAGCGGATAGACGATATAAAATATTACAAATAGAGCGATAAAGATCAAAACGGTTGTGGTCAGAATGATTTCGCGTGTTTTTTTACTAATTAATTTTGCCATATCTAATCCAATTTTATTAAAAATTTAATTATGGGCTAAAGAATAATCAATAAATAGACGGAGACAAATATAAATTTAATGAAATTGTCAAAAATGAGCTGATTTTTAAAACGTAGATTGCAAGTTTTTGAATTATAACAAAATAAAAGGTTTTTGAGAAATATGATAACAGATTGTCGATATTTCCATATGGCCCTATTTTTCTTCCTGATAATATAGCCTTATGGAAAAATTCGATGACTTGTTTTGCATATTATATGAAAAGAGAGGCGCTGTTTGATCGAAATCTGAACAGTATTTAAAACCTTGATTAAGTTGGTCTTGAAGTGGTTAGCCTCTGAGCAGGCTACTTAGGCCGGTTGACAGGTACCAAGTGCTGAGATATGATAAAAAAAAGAAAAAAAACAGCCAATTAACTATTGACAGACATCAAGTAAATGCTTATATTCAATCTCGGATGATAGGTGTAATGTCTGCAAGAATACACTTTTTATAAGGTGAACAAAAGTCTTCTAGTACTCTGGAAGTACACTAACATATTTAGCAAACCTGCTTTAAGTGCCACGGGGGACGCTTAAAGGCAAGACAGCGTTGAATTTGTTGCGACTGAATGAAACTGAACAAAAGCAGGGAAAAGCCGATATGATGATAAAAGAGAAAAGTCATCCCGGCTATCTGTTTGTGCTCAAGCAAGCAAGTAAGATCCGAGGTTTAGTACGGTTCGAGAGCTAAGGGATTAGTTACAACAAATGAATCTCTATCAAGGAGGAAGGATATGCCCTTCTGTCTTGAAAATGTTAGACGTTTTTGCCTGGTTTCACTGATTGTTCTGGCTGTTATTTTTGGGGCAATGCCGAATGCATCAGGATTCGCCAACCTTATAATTAAAGTGGGCGATACAACCGGAACGTCCGGGGAACAAAATTCAGTAATTTCAATCTTCATGACCAACTGGGCCGATTCCGTATGCGGTTTTGAGTTATGGCTGGTTTTGAGTCGACCGAATATTATTGAATTTCAGACAACCTATGACACAACTTATGACACAACTTTTTGGCGTTGTCTGGAATACTCGGGACAGGATTGTATTGATTCGATGGATATCACCGATTCGGTTTTGCTTGAAGGAACCGGGTCATATCCATATGACTTTACAGTTATCACGGAATGGATGGGCTGGGTTGGTACCCATGATGTTGAAGGGACCTTAATTGAAAACTGGGAATGGACCTCTTCGACGTCGCTTGGCGGTGTCGGGCATGATATAAAGGTGGCCGGATACGCCAATACTATTGGCGGCGGTTATACGCCGGGAATACCATTTCCTCAATTGGCGGATACGCCGCTGGTGAAAATTTTGGCTGATGTCTATGAGATACCGGAATGGTGGGAAGATCGGACGGTTGATATAATGGTTCAGGCGGAAAATCTTGATAATTTCTCGATTTCCGAAGAGGACGGAACCTCGATCGGGGTAATTACCGACACTATTTTTGACAGCACCTGTTTCTGGTGCGAAGAATGGACCGACACGACGCAGACGGAATGCTGGGTTTACAGCGGAGTTCCGTGCGATTCAGTCGGGGCGATAATCGATTCGGTCGATTGTTGCGATACTATCTTGGTTGGACATCTTGATACTTCTTATGTTCATATTTTTAACGGCACCTTTACGGTGCTGGCCGGATTGTGCGGCGATTGCAACGATGACGGCACGGTCAATATTTTTGACATTACCTTCCTGATTGCCTTTCTCTATCTGGGCGGTCCGGCTCCGGCTAATCCGGCTAATTGTGATGTTAACGGTGACAGCGTGGTAAACATCTTTGATGTGACTTATCTGATTGCTTTCCTATATAAGGGCGGGCCGGATCTGAATTGCATTTAGAAAATAAAAGAGAAAATAAAGCGACTTTAGAATAGAAGTCGAAAAGCAAAAAACTAAGAAAAAAAGAAAGGAGGTGAAGCTTTAGAGAGGTAATTACTCTGTAGACACGTGCTCAAAGGAGAGAAATTTGTAATCTTCAAGCCCGAAATTATCAGTTTCTCACCGGCTTGTGGCTCTCGCCGATGAAAACAAAAGCTGACTTCGGGACCTTGAGGGGGAAAAAGGACTCAATTTTATTAAAGGAGTCTAAATGTTCATGAGTTATGTAACGAAACAAAAACAGGAGAAAACAATGAGACGCGTTTCGTTTGCATTGATATTAGTTCTTCTTTCTTTTGGGCTTTCGTTCGGCGCGGCCGGTACCCTGACCATTCAGGTTGATGAAGGTGCTGGCTTTTATGCTGGCGGTGATTCGATTAGTACGAACACTCCGTTCGATATTAGTATCACCGTTACCCATAATAACGACGGCGACCCGTCACCGGGTGGCGACCGTCTGGCCTGGTCGATGCCCTACTGGTTCTATGGAACCGGCGGCGTAACCGCTATAATGGGTGGTGCCGGTACGTTCACAGTTAATCCTGATTTTGAGGATATCTGGAACTACGGCTTTTTCACCTACACAGAAAGCTGGGATGGCGACCTGACAACCGGTAATGGTACCGGTGCTGGTG
>CAZJLX010000432.1:0-2777 GCA_964546545.1 uncultured Ignavibacteriaceae bacterium
GTTCGGTTTTTTCTGCCGCCCGAAACTATAATGTCGATTTTTCGGAGGTGAAAGGGCAGGAGTCGGCCAAACGGGCGCTGGAAGTGGCCTCAGCAGGCGGCCATAATATCATTATGATAGGTCCTCCCGGTTCGGGAAAGACAATGCTGGCGCGTCGTTTGCCGACGATCCTGCCTGATATGACGATTGAGGAGGCGCTGGAAACGACGAAAATCCATTCGGTGGCCGGTCTTCTGCCTGAAAATACGGCTTTGATTGCCACCCGGCCATTTCGCTCGCCGCATCATACGGTATCCGATGCCGGACTGATCGGCGGCGGTCGTATTCCAAAACCGGGGGAGGTCTCGCTGGCGCATAATGGTGTCCTTTTTCTCGATGAGATTGCCGAGTTTCACAAGGATGTTCTGGAGGTGCTGCGGCAACCGATGGAGGATGGACAGGTGACCTTATCCCGCGCCATGACCTCGCTGACATATCCGTCGTCGATTATGCTGGCGGCCGCTATGAATCCATGCCCGTGCGGTTTTTATGGTGATAGCAGCCATGAATGTAATTGCACTTCCGGTGCAATTCAAAGGTATATGTCGCGTATATCGGGGCCACTTCTGGATCGAATCGATATACATATCAATGTCCCATCGGTCAAATTCAAAGAGATTTCATCGGATGCCTGCGGCGAAAAGTCGGATATAATCCGGGAACGGGTCAATACCGCCCGCAAGATGCAGCTTGAGAGGTTTAAAAATGAGGAGAATATCTACTGTAACGCGCATATGCAGTCGAAGGATATCAGTAATTATTGCCGATTGGGGGAGAAATCGAAATCGCTTTTGAATCTGGCCATTACGCGGCAAGGGCTTTCGGCCCGTGCCTACGATCGTATATTAAAGGTGGGTCGAACCATCGCCGATTTGGAGGGTTGTGAAGATATTGATACGACCCATATTGCCGAGTCGATTCATTACCGCTCGCTCGATCGTAATCTCTGGCTTTGATGCCCGGTTTTTCGTTTCTGCAGAATTATTTGCCCGACTAACCGCTTGACATTTATGTTATCTGTTTTAATTTCCCTGATTTAAGGAAAGAATATGAACCGACAGACGAAAATGGAAAAGTGGCTGCTACACGCCGGGCGGATGCTGACCACAACTCTTGATTATGAAGAGTTGATGCGCCTGGTGTTGGAGTTGACGATCAAGGCGACCGATGCCGAGGCGGCTATTATATATCGTATAGACGACGATGTGGATAAAGCCCGAGCGCGGTTTGCCAGATGCGACGATAATTCGATCAGATATTTTAAGCTGCCTAAAGGGGAGGGAATAATCGGCTGGGTCGAAAAACATCTCGAACCGGCCCTTGTCAACGATATCAAATCGGATGAACGTTTCAGCCGCAGGCTTGAAGAAAATATTGAACTCGAATTGCATTCGGTGCTGGCTGTGCCGTTAATCGGCCGCGGGCAGATGGTTGGAGTGGTTGAGGCGATAAATAAAAGAGAAAGCGGTTTCGATGATTCGGATCTGGATACATTGTTCGGTCTGGCCAATCAGTTTGCGGTCGCCATTGACAATGCCAATCTGTATCGGGAAGCGACCAGAAAGGCGGTCGAAAGAAAACTCCTCTTTGAGGTCAGTAAAAAATTATCGAGCACGTTGAATCTTAATGAAGTGCTGAAACAGATCGTGGAATCACTGGCCACGGTTGTCGGATATGATGCGGCCGGTATCTTTCTGGTCAATGAAGAGAGTGGCGAGATTACGCCATCCTATGAAGTCGGATATGAATCCGGTTATGAAGAAATCGCACTTTTTAAGATCGGGCAGGGGCTGGTCGGCTGGTCGGCCAAAACCGGGGAATCGGAGATTGTACCCGATGTTTCCAGGGATAACCGATATTTGAGCACGCATAAAGATACCAAATCGGAGATTGTCGTACCGATTAAAATCGACGGTCGTGTTTTGGGAGTAGTCAATCTGGAATCGAATAAGGTCGACGCTTATGATAATGAGAGCCTGAATTTGATGGAGACATTCGCCAGCCAGGCGGGGATATCGATTGAGCGGACGATTCTTCATGAAAAGATGCTGAGTAATCAACGGCTTCAGGAACAGTTAAATATTGCGCGTAATATTCAATTATCATTCTTGCCCAAGAAGGATCCGGAGGTCCCGGGTTATGATATTTCGGGAATCAACATTCCGTCGGGTGAGGTGGGCGGCGATTATTTTGATTTTCTGCGAATAATCGATTTTCATACCGGGATATCAATCGCCGATGTTTCAGGTAAGGGGATACCGGCTTCATTGATTATGGCTTCATTTCGGGCCTCGCTGATCGCCGAAATCCGCAATAATTATGCGATTCGGGTTATCTGCCGGAAAGTAAATTCGCTTTTAATCGAGTCGGTCGAGCGGGGCAATTATGTCACCGCCTTTTACGGCGTGCTTGATTCGAAAAATCATATTTTTACTTTTTCCAATTGCGGGCATAATCTGCCGATTTTTCTGAAAAAAGATGATTCGCTTGAGTTCTTACGCGAGGGTGGTCCGGCGCTGGGTGTCATTCCCGAGGCTGATTATGAGGAACGGCCGATTTTTATTCAGGCGGGGGATTTAATATTTCTTTATACCGACGGGGTCAGCGAGGTTTATGACGAAAACGGCAAAGAGTTCGGGGAGGAAAAAATTATTTAAATCCTGCGGGAGAACAAGTCGCTTGGTTCGCGTGTAATATTGGACATAATATATTTGGAGATTAAATCATTCGCTTCGGTT
>CAZJLX010000433.1:0-901 GCA_964546545.1 uncultured Ignavibacteriaceae bacterium
AAGGCCTATTTTAAAGCCATACTGGAACAGAGCGATTTTCGACCCGAAAGTCAGTAATGAAGTTGAATAGATTATTTATACCGATTCTGTTTGCTGTCGTTTTGCTGTTGGCCGTCGACGCCCAGCCACAGGAAAATTCAGGAAATAGCCGGCCGGATCTGATTCTTCAGCCACAAAAAAAAGATGATCTCGGGGATCATCGAATTTTGCTGGTCAGGCAGTTGATTTCGCAGGGAGCCTATATTTCTGCCGCCGACCTGCTGGAAGATATGTACAGTCAGAATCCGGATAATCCGGAAATTTTCCGGCTACTCATGGACTGCTGTATTAATCTTAAAGCTTATTCGAAAGCGGAGGCGTTTGTCCTGAAAAAGATCGAAAAAAGCCCCTTTGACTATCAAAATCAAAATTGGCTTTTGGAGATCTATTTAAAATCAGGTGTCGATTCATTGGTCGAAACTCAGGTTGCGCATATCCTGGAAATATTCCCTGACAATATCCAGATTTATTCCGTTCTGATTGACCGCTTGATAAAATATAATCGCCCCAATCAGGCGCGGGAGCTGATAAACAAAGGACGAGTGCAATTCGGTAACAAATATCTTTTTGCGATGGAAGCGGCGGCGATTCTTCAAATAAAGGGCAGCTATTATGATGCTGTCCGGGAGTATTTTCTGGCCGCCAACGAAGATACCGCTCTGGCGAAAAATGTCGATCGCCAGATGGCCACGCTTATCAGATACCCCGGAGCGTTACCGGAGGTTAAACGAGCGCTGATTGCCATTCTGGATTCGCTTCCGGATAACAGGTATGTCCTGAAAACTTTGCAGGAAGCCTATATCCAGAGTGAGCAGTTTACCGACGCCTTTGATATATGTATTCGGCTCGATTCGCTGACACA
>CAZJLX010000433.1:911-2773 GCA_964546545.1 uncultured Ignavibacteriaceae bacterium
TCGGGGCCAACAGCTTTTCAAGTACATTCAGCAATGCCGCGAGAGGAGGCTTTATCAACAGGTTGTTGATGCCGCTGATTATTTGCAAAATCAGGGATATAAAAAATTACCGTACGGTGATTTGAAATATTATCACGGCGAAGCATTGACCGGTCTGGGGCGATATGATGAGGCAATCGCTATTTATCAGGAAATATATGACACCTACCCTGGTGTGAAGGACAAGGCCGAAGCGCTGTTAAAAATAGGCAATGTTTACCGTTATTTTTTAAGCGATTATGAGGCGGCCAAAAAATATTATGATTCGGTCGTCACGTTTTATGAGATCGAACCGGCTAATAGTTCGGGCTGGTATGAACGAGCCATGTTATATCTGGTTGAGGGACAGTTGGATAAGGCGCAGGCGGCTTTTTTGAAACTTCAGGAAAGGGCACGGACGCAGGAGATTAAGGAACTGGTCGCCTATAATCTGGCCATGATTGAGCTGTACGGACAGCGTTATGAGGACGCCGATTTTGCCTTCCGAAAGCTGATTGAGGATTTTCCGCGCGGCTTTTATGTCAATGACGCTCTGATTAATGCCCTGATAATCGGCGAATCGATGGCGGTTTCGCCCGAGGCGCTCGATTTGTACATTGATGCCCTGCTGTATGAAAAAAGAGAAATACCCGATTCGGTTCTTAAATCTTATTCCGCCATAATTGATATGGGTCCCACACCTTTGACAGGGCTGTCGATGTATCGTCTGGCCGAATATAATCTGAAATTGGCTGATACGACGCGGGCTGAGGAAATCATAGATAATATGGAAGCGCAATATGGCGAAGATTATTTCTTCCCGTACTGCCTGAAACTTCGCGGCGATATCTACTCGACTTCAAGTGACAAGATAAGCGAGGCGATAGAAATATATAAAAATATTCTGCAGAATAACCCGACCTATCCGTTTATCGGAGAGGTTAGGCGATCATTGCAGAAAATTGAGTCAATTCATGCCGGTTTGGATTCTTAATAGTCGGCCTGACTATTCTCTGTTTCCTTTTTTATCGAACGAAGCTGCATTTCCAGATTTTCAATCCGTGTTTCATAATTTTCAATCTTGCGCGCCTTCATTTTGGTCGTGGTTCGAACCAGCAGGCCCAAAGAGATAAACATAAACAAAACCGAATTGATCTGACGGAAAATCTCGCCATAATTAAAAAGAGAATCCAAAAAGGCGAAGATTCCGAGAGCAAACATAACTGCACACCAGATAAACATAAGAATTCCTCCAAAAGTTTTATCCAATTCCGCCCGATGCGGGTATAATAATTGTTGTTAAATGGACAATTATTTTTATATTTGAGCCAATGTTTTCGATATATGCAAATCCCTGTTTTTATTATGTTTATCGGGATATAACCCACCAGCTTTAGGAGGAGAATTTGGAAAAGGCTATAGATTTAAACAAACAGAGCTTTGATAAAACCAATGCGTTTATCGGCGGACTAGTCTTCTTATTCACATTTATAGTCTACTGGCTGACTGTTGCCCCGACTCTGTCATACTGGGACTGCGGCGAATTTATCGCCTGTGCCTATATTCTGGGAATCCCGCATCCACCCGGCTCGCCACTCTTTATAGTTCTGGGGCGAATATTTTCGATTATTCCGTTTGCCATCGATATCTGCTACCGGATCAATATAATTTCAGTGTTGTCATCGGCTGTAACAGTGCTTTTCGGATATTTGGTAACTGTCAGAATAATCCGCTTCTGGTATGGCGGCAAAAACGACGATGTCTGGAAAAAAATTATTCCTTATGCCGGTGGAATAATCGGCGCTATGTTTATGGCTTTTTCCGATACCTATTGGGCCAATGCT
>CAZJLX010000434.1:0-2772 GCA_964546545.1 uncultured Ignavibacteriaceae bacterium
TGTCCCCTTGGCCATAAATTCCCCTTTCTTCGCAGACCAATAATCCGCGAAAAACGCCACTATATCTTTTTCAAAAATAGCATGCGATATAAACTTAGTCAAGAAATTTATTTGTTACCATTTTCACAAAGTATATCTATAAATGTAGTATATATTTCTAAATTGGAATATTTGTGGGAGATCAAAATCAGGCAGCACCAGGGCCAAGCCAAATAAATTCATAAAATCTGGATTAATTATAACCGGAATATCAGTGAATATTTTAAGCCTTGATTTTCCTTTTGTCGGACAATTTTTATCAAAATTATTCTTGCTAACGTGGGGTGACGTATGGCATTGTATTACAACAATATATGATGCTCCCAATACGGGCCTTTTCGACTTCTGATCTGATATTGACCCTTTTGATACAATAACAGGTTAATAACCTGACAAATTATGTCGAATATATATAAGACAAAATAAGTATTGATTGTGGGGCAAAAATCATTCATTATTTGAGCTAAAATGTTAAAAAAGTTGGCTTTACCTCTTGACAAAGCTTGTGAAAAAAGTTACATTCTCGAAAGTAACTTTGGCAATAAAGTTTGTGAATTTTATCACAAGACGACCAAAATGAAGAAATGAAAAAGAATATTAGGTAAACTTATAACAGGAAGAAAAGTGAGTCATGGCAAATTTAATCTCTCCCCATGGCAGCGACAAGCTTAAGATTCTGCTTCTCGAAGGAAAAAAGCGCGAAGAAGAACTGAAAAAAGCGGCTTCTCTGCCTCGAGTAGTTATGACGACCCGTGAAACCGGCGATCTGATTATGTTGGGTATCGGCGGTTTTACACCCCTGGAAGGCTTCATGGGAAAAGATGACTGGAAAGGTGTCTGCAAGGACATGAAGATGACCAATGGCATTTTCTGGCCGATTCCGGTTACATTATCGCATGACGAGAAACTTAAACCAGGTACCGAGATTGCATTGATTTCCGGCGAAACTGACGAGATTATGGGAACACTGAAAGTCACCGAATCATATCAGATCGATCGCGATTTCGAGTGTAAACATGTGTACACGACCACTGATCCGGAACATCCGGGCGTAAAGATGGTCATGGATCAGAAGGCATGGAACATTGCTGGTCCGGTCAAAGTTCTCTCTGAAAGTTATTTCCCCGAAGAATTCAAGGGTATCTATCAGCGTCCCGCCGAGAGCCGGGCAATCTTTGAAAAGAATGGTTGGAAGACTATCGCGGCTTTACAGTTGCGTAACCCCATGCACCGCTCGCATGAATATCTGGCCAAAATAGCCGGTGAAGTTTCCGACGGCATTTATATTCATCAGCTGGTTGGCAAACTGAAACCGGGCGATATTCCCGCCGATGTGCGTGTTAACTGCATCAATACTCTGGTGGATAATTACTTTGTCAAGGATCGTGTTGTGACCGGCGGCTATCCTCTGGATATGCGTTATGCCGGACCGCGCGAAGGACTTCTGCATGCTGTTTTCCGTCAGAATTTCGGCTGCACCCACATGATCATCGGACGCGATCATGCCGGGGTCGGTGATTACTACGGACCGTTTGATGCTCAGGACATTTTCTTCAAACTTTGGGATGGTGCCCTGAAATGCAAAATGCTGCCTATCGACTGGACATTCTGGTGCTACAAGTGCGGCGGTATGGTTTCCATGAAAACCTGCCCACATGGCAAAGAAGATCGTCTGTTCCTCAGCGGCACGGCCCTTCGCAAGGCTCTTTCCGAGAACGGTGAAGTTCCGATCGAATTCAGTCGCCCCGAAGTGCTGTCGATTCTTCGTGAATACTACGGCTCCTTGAAGAGCGAAGATAAAGTTGAGGTTAAGATGCACGGTCATGCGACCGGCGACGCGAAAGTGAAGAAATAAGATTATTAAATAAACTTAAACGTTAAGTATTGTAACTATTAGGAGGTACAATGCCAAGCTTTGTAAACCCCGAAAAATGCGACGGGTGTAAAGCATTGGACAAAACAGCATGTCAGCATATTTGTCCCAATGACTTGATGGTTCTCGACAAGGAGCAGATGAAGGCTTATAACCGTGAACCGGAAATGTGTTGGGAATGCTACAACTGCGTCAAGATTTGCCCGACGCAGGCTGTTGAGGTTCGTGGTTATGCGGATTTTGTCCCGATGAATGCAACTGTGACACCGATGCGTAGTACTGATAGCATTATGTGGACCGTCAAGTTCCGCAATGGAATGCTGAAACGCTTCAAATTCCCGATCCGAACCACGGAAGAGGGAACGGCTAAGCCGGCCGGTGACTTCGCAACGGCCCATGGCGATCTGAACGATCATATTCTCGCGCAGGAACCGGAAGCGTTGAGACTTGATAAAGTCCACACACTAAAGTAGAAATCAGGAGGTTGAAGTATAATGGCTAATTTCGAAAATGTAGAAGTCACCACTGACCTGCTGATTCTCGGCGGTGGTATGGCTGCCTGTGGTGCAGCTGTTGAGGCTTCCTACTGGGCAAAGAAAAACAATCTTAAAGTCACCGTGGTTGATAAAGCCGCGATGGATCGCTCCGGTGCTGTGGCGATGGGTCTCTCGGCCATCAACCAGTATGTTGACCTGACCAGTGGCGATAATACCATCAAGGATTATGTCGATTATGTCAGAAACGATCTGATGGGTATCACCCGTGAGGATCTGGTGGCCAACATCGCTCGTCATGTTGACTCGACCGTACATCTTTTCGAGAAGTGGGGGCTGCCCATTTGGAAAGATGCCGATGGCAAG
>CAZJLX010000435.1:0-2768 GCA_964546545.1 uncultured Ignavibacteriaceae bacterium
TATCCTTTAGCCATTACTTGTTTTCCTCTTTTCCTTCGTCGCTACCGGGGGTTTCAAAACCAATATTTTTGGCGTGCATGCCATCGGGTCCGCCATGTATTTTTATCTCGCCGAACTGTTTTTCAAACTTTTTTAAATTATCCCCAAGGGTCTTGTGGAGCATCTTGGCGTGGGCCGGAGTCATTATAATTCTTGCCTGAAGTTTGGTTTTAACCGCCCCGGGCATTATTCGGGCAAAATCAAAAATGATTTCGTTGGGTGAATGCGCCACCATAACCATATTGGCATAAATCCCCTCGGCCTCTTTTTCGCCGATTTCTATATTTACGCGCTGCATCCTGTTATCCATATTGGGCTCCTTATTAAATCTTGCCGTTAACTAAGTCATTTTATATATTTGGTCAAACAAAAATCAACATAAAGAGTTTCGTCATATGCCAATAAAGATTGACCGAATTGATAAAATAATCGCTGAGATGGGAAAAGCAAGCATATTAATCCTCGGTGATATAATGCTGGATGAATATCTTCACGGAGCCGTCAGTCGTATTTCACCCGAGGCGCCGGTACCGGTCGTGGAAATTAACCGCGAGCAACTCCGTCTGGGTGGCGCAGCCAATGTGGCCCATAATATTAAATCGCTGGGCAACGATGCGATTCTGGTCGGCGTGGTTGGCGAGGATGATGCCTCGATTAAGATGAACCAGCTTCTTAAACAAAAAAACATATCTCAGGAATTTCTGGTTAACGATAATCTGCGCCGGACGACGATCAAAACGCGGGTGATCGCCAACTCGCAACAGGTGGTTCGCGCCGATCGGGAGGATGTTTTCGAAATTTCCGGCGAGATTGAAGATCGGATTTTTAAGCGGGTTCGCTCCATTATTGATAGAATAAACGGCGTTATTATATCCGATTACGGTAAAGGTGTCATATCCGCTTCACTATTGAGCCGGATTATTCCGCTCTGTCGCGAGTATGGAATATTTATCGGCGTCGATCCGAAAGAATCCCACTTTTTCAACTATAAAAAAGTTTCGGTGGTGACACCGAATCACCATGAGGCCGGTTTTGTGGCCGGAGTGCGGATCCGTGATGACAATGATCTGCGTCAGGTCGGGTCTTATCTGCTGGAAAAATTAAGGGCCGACTCGATTCTGATTACGCGCGGCGAACATGGAATGGCGCTTTTTAGCGCCAATGGAGAGGTTGATTATTTCCCGACCGTGGCGAAAAAAGTCTTTGATGTCACCGGCGCCGGCGATACGGTCATATCTGCTTTTGTTTCGGCGATCGCGGCCGGAGCGACTTTGAAAGAGGCGACCGTGGTCGCCAACTGCGCCGCCGGGGTGGTGGTCGGTGAAATAGGGACCGCGACCGTTACTCTGTCACAACTGGCGCGCGAACTGCGCGAGCACTTCGCGAATGGGGGAGAGTAACAGGCAGGGAGACTGTTTTTTTGGGGCAGATGTGGACTGTTCTGTGTCAAGAGATCTTTTACATATTGTTTCATCACATCCTTTACACTTATGTATTATTAACCGGTGTCAACAGAGAGATTGTTTTTCTGGTGGTTTTGTCGATTTCTCTAATATACATATGTCTGTAGCTGACTATTAGTTTATTGTCAATTTGTTCAACTCTTACAGTTTTTTCTGCCAGGGCTTCACATACAAAGTATCGAATACGGCTTGTACCCAGCCATCCGCGATTACTGAGTTTTACCACCACAGAACCTTCGGGATATTCCCATTCTCCGGGGTCAGGATTGTAAGCTTTGCGGCTTGGCCGATAATATTCCGATGGAGTTGCCATCCGGAGCGCCTCATGAGGTCTGATATTGTTATATTCGTATAGGAAGCTCTTCAACGCTTGATGCCAATCAGATAAAGTCTTGGGACGACCCTTGTGCTCAACAGCTTCATTAAGAGTTCTATGAAACCGCTCCACCTTGCCCTGTGTCTGGGGATGTCTGATACCGCTGAAATAAAGCCTTATTCCTTGGTCAATGAGGTTGACGGAAAGACGTGTCAGGCCATGATTGTTACTGGGACTCCACCAGGGAATCCCATGATCCATTAGCATCGCATAAGGAATACCGCTGCCTTCAAAGGTCTTGATCAGACGATCCATCACGGTATTGGTATCCTTGCTTGGTAAAGCGTATAAGCCAATGGCATAACGGCTGTGATCATCTAAAAGAGATAATGGGTAACAACGGCCTTTGTTCAAGGGATAATCCCCCTTGAAGTCCATCTGCCAGAGATCATTAGGATTGCTGCGTTCAAATCGCACCAGTGCCGGTCGATGTGAATTCTTTGGATTTATTAGGCCATTGCGTTTCAATATCCGATTTATAGTCGTTACCTTTAGGTCTATGCTGTTTCCAAGTAGAAGCTCTCGAAGCTTTTTGGCACCCCACCCATACTTCTGGCGTAAAGCTATAACTCGCTTCTCATGATCATCCGGGGTGCGGTTGGGAATATGGCGGGGGCGACGGGAAAGCTCTCCGAGACGGCTTAGACTACCCAAGTCATGATAGCGTTTAAGCCAGTGGTAGCCAGTCGGTCGACTGATTCCGAAATCTCGACATAAGGCACTAAAATTACTGCCTTTGAGACTTGCTCTAATAACAAATTTTATCCGTTCTTCCATTACACTCGATGATTTCCACGGCATATTTAATCTCCTTTATCGAAAATCAAATATACCTAACTGTAAACTATGTCATGACACAAACTGTAAAGCATCTTATGATACTATACAGT
>CAZJLX010000436.1:0-2765 GCA_964546545.1 uncultured Ignavibacteriaceae bacterium
ACGCTTTACCGGAGCTGTCACGAACCGATGATGACAGTTGCAGCGAGTTACGGCCGATGATAATCCCGGCCTCATACATCAAATTATCCGAACCGCGAAAGATCAAACCTTTCCCCCCGGCCGGATAAATTGAATGTATCCCCAGCCCATATTGAACGGCATCGGTGACAGTCAGGTTTAGCTGCGAAGTTATATGTGTCACCATCTTACCATCAAAAGCGATCCCGGCCGTGATTTCAAAATCCAGAGTATCTGGGATCGAATCAAAAGGCTGGAAAACATGAAGCGTCATCGGAATAATCTGGCCGTTGATAAGGCTTTCATCCAATCTGACCAAAAAGGGCGAATTATTGGTCGCAAATCCGCCGGAGCGACCGAAAAAGTAAAGTGCATAATCATTGATAATTTCCACCCCTTCGACATCACATAAAAGATATGCTTCCAGCGTCTCAGCCAGGCCGGTTATTTTTTCAAACTGGACATAGAGGGGAAAAGTCTCGCCCAGCTCGCCGAGGCCGTCATCACCGATAAAAACATCGGAAAGAATAACTTCCGGTTTGGGCGGCGGCGGCATCAGGGCCAGAGCCGCTTCGGCATCGGGCAGGCCGAAACCGTAATCATTATCTTCACCCGGAGTTCCGAGATCAATCGCCGAACCCATAATAGCGGCTTTCACCTCTTCCACTGTCGCTTCGGGATTGTACTGTCTTAGCAATACGGCCAGACCGGCTATCAACGGGGCAGCCATTGAAGTTCCGCTTTTATAAGTATAACCGCCGTTGTTGGTGCAGGAATAAAGTCCGACACCCGGAGCAACAACTTCCGGTTTAATTTGGGTCGGGTCACAACTTGATGGCCCGCGGCTCGAAAATCCGGCGATAATATTGGTGGCCCCATCGATGGCCCCGACTGCCAGCGTATTGTACGGCGTTGAGGCGCGATTGGCCGGAAGACGCAGCGACTGCGGACTTGATCCTTCATTGCCGGCCGCAAAAACGGTAATAATCCCGGCCGCTTCGACATTATCAATCGCCTGGTCGAAAGTATCGTCACAGGCATCGATTATTGAGGTCGGTACCCCCCAGCTATTTAATATTACATCGGGAACATCTTCAATTGTCGAAGGATCACCGTCGGGATCCATTGCCCACTGAAAAGCGGCCAGAATGTCGGCAAAGGTTTTACTTAATGTCTGCCCCTGATCAATAACGGCGGCGCTGATCCACTCGGCACCCGGCGCCACGCCAAAACTATCAACAGCATCACTGCCAACCATCAGACCCATCGTATGCGTCCCATGACCGGCATTATCAAACGGAGTGGTAATCGTCGAAGAGGGCGCAAACCAGGCCGCCTCATTGCCGGCACTGTTACCGCGCCATTTACTCTGGAGAGCCGGATGACTGCCCTCGACACCGGTATCAAAACTGCAAACCAGACGATTTTTTCCGGTTATCCCCTGACTCCATAAAGCGGGAATATTTAAAGATGAGATATGATCGGCGATACCGCTGCTGATTTTGCCGACAACCGGTATTGATTCAACCGGCTCGATCAGATCAAGAACGCCGTTTTCGACTACCGCTCGGACATTATCCAGATTTAAAAGTTCATTCAGATTGGAAGCGGTAATCTCAAATGATAAAGCCGGCGTGATCCAGAATTCCCTGAATTTGATCGTCGGGTCTAATTTTAGAATATTTTGTTTTATAGTTTCGAGAGTCGTTGTACTGTTTGATTTTAAAAGCTCGACAACATCCCGATGACGCTGCTTTCGAGTAAGCGGTTCGCGGGAGATTAAACGTGCCTGCCGATTAAGCGACTCCGCCTCGACAAAAAGAATAACCGATATTTTTGTACTATCGCTGCTGCCAGGTGAGAGATATTTATTAAGAGAAGGAGAGACCGAAATTCCCTTTACGTAAGTCGCGTTGACCGGCATAGCCAGGCCGATAATAAGTAATACAATCAGTAGAATCGGGCATAATTTTGATTCCGGGTCAAATGTCATGCGTCCTCCTCAAATAAAACCAATATCTGTTTGAGCAAGCGCTATGCCGCATATTGAGACTGATTTTAATAGTCAAAATATTGCATTTTTTTGCAGACCGGCTGATTGGCCGATAGACGTATTCCGTTGCTATTCATTGAGTTTTGCCGACACAGACAAATGTCATATATTTGTACAAAAGCCATTCAGGGGACGTATTAGGAATGCAGAGCTATGTTTTTAAATGCAAATGTGAAGTCTCTTGCAGGTAATTCTGACTGTTGTCTAAAGACAATAAGTTGATTATCTTTGAAAAATGAAACGGATCGTCGAGCTTCTGAAAAATCATCCTTTACTCGCTCTGCTGTTGGTTGGTCTGATTATCAGACTGGCCTTTCTTTTATCTTTTTTATCTTCGCCCGAATGGAACCATCTGGTCACCGATTCATTGTTTCATGATCGGTGGGCGCAGGAAATAGCCTCGGGCAATATATTGGGCAGTGAGATTTATCCGCGGGGACCTTTGTATATTTATATTCTGGGGCTGATATATTCGATATTCGGGCATTCTCTTCTGGCGGCACGGATACTGGGGCTGATTATCGGATTTGTCTCTATATATCTGACCTTTCGTATCGCCGACCGGCTTTTCGGAAACAAAACAGCATTTATCGCCGGGCTGATTCATGCTCTTTATCCGGCCGCAATATTTTTCGAATCCGAACTATTGGCCGTCAGCCTGTTTACCCTGCTATTTGAGCTTTCCTTTCTGATG